>JBMYWL010000039.1:0-10809 GCA_049607365.1 Alphaproteobacteria bacterium
CTGTCATATCCCGTTGGTGGTTTTTTATGGAAGACTTATCGTCTGGACCTGTGGAATTGGTTTTGTTCTGGTGACCGAAAAGGTACTTTAGCAAATTCATTTACCGTCCTTCAAACACCGCTTTGCGTTTTTCGTTAAACGCTGCCACGCCTTCGCGGCGGTCGTGGGTGGTGACCGTGCGGTTATAAGCTTCAATTTCAAACGCCAAGCCATCGGCCAGTCCCATCTGCAAACCCTTGTGGATGGCTTGCTTGGCCTGTCGCACCGCGATTGGTGCGTTGGCGGCGATTGTCTTGGCAATTTCCAGTGTTTTGTCCAACAACTCGTTTTGCGGATACACAGCGTTGGCAAGACCCCAATTCAGCGCGTCCATGGCCGAGAACACAAGGCCGGACATTACCAGCTCTTTCGCGCGTTTTTCACCCACGGCACGTGCCAAGGTTTGGGTGCCGCCTGCACCGGGGATGATGCCGAGTTTGACCTCTGTCTGGGCGAAGCGTGCGGTGTCGCTGACGTAAGCAAAATCTAGCGCTGCTACAAGTTCGCATCCGCCGCCAAAGGCAGCCCCATTCACCGCGCCGATTACAGGTAGGGGGCAGGCGATGACCGCGCGTATCATGCGTTCATACACCAAGTGCTGTTCGAACCAAGCGGCATCGGTCATGCCGTTACGCTGTTTTAAATCCCCGCCAGCGCAAAAAGCTTTTTCACCCGCGCCCGTCAACACAACCACCCGTGTGGCTTGCGAGTTTTGGGCATGAGAGTTTAGGGCCACGCCTTCAAACAGGTGGGTCAGGTCCCACGCCATTTGCGTGTTAAACGCGTTGGCAACCTGTGGCCGGTTCAGGGTGACCAGCAGGACCTGTTCATCGACCTGATTTACGTCGAGTGTTTCAAATGTTTGCATGTGTTTATACCACTTTGAAAGCGTGCGGTTTTTATAGGTGTTGCATCATGCTATATGAAAACCACACACATGAGAAGAGATGCAGCAAAGCGGTTTTTATGACGTATCAACTTGACCACCAAGACATTCGCGACGGGGTTATAAACCTGTGTAAAGATTTCCCGGGCACTTACTGGCAAGCGTGTGATCGCGAAAAAGCATACCCCCAAGCTTTTGTGACCGCCTTGACGGATGCCGGATATTTATCGGCCTTAATACCGGAAGAATATGGCGGCTTATCCCTGCCTATCTCTGCCGGGGCGGCCATATTAGAGGAAGTACACAGGTCCGGCGGCAACGCGGCCGCGTGCCACGCACAAATGTACACCATGGGCACGGTTTTGCGCCATGGGTCCGCCGCGCAAAAAGCCAAGTATTTACCCCATGTCGCTGATGGATCACTTAGGCTCCAAGCCTTTGGCGTGACTGAGCCGACAAGCGGGACAGACACAAGCTCCCTAAGATGTACGGCACGGTTGGAGGGCGACACCTATCTGGTTAACGGGCAGAAAATATGGACCAGTCGGGCCGAGCATTCGGATTTAATGGTCTTGCTGGCACGCACCACGCCACGTGACCAAGTTGACAAGAATCCCCCCCAGAAAAAAACGGACGGCCTGTCGGTGTTTCTGGTGGACATGCGCGAGGTACTGGGCGAGTCCCTGACCATACGCCCCATCCGCACCATGATGAACCACGCCACGACGGAGCTGTTTTTTGATGACATGCCCGTGCCCGCTGAAAACTTGATTGGGGAAGAGGGCAAGGGTTTTCCCTACATACTTTCCGGCATGAACGCCGAACGCATATTGATAAGTGCCGAGTGTATTGGTGACGCCAAGTGGTTCATTGAAAAAGCAACGGCATATGCCAACGACCGCAGCGTGTTTGGCCGCCCGATTGGTCAGAACCAGGGTGTGCAGTTTCCAATCGCCAAGGCATATGCACAAATGCGCGCGGCGGAGCTGGTCCTGCGCGAGGCGATACGCCTGTACGAAAGCGGGGCCAACCCCGGGGAAGAAGCCAACATGGCGAAAATGTTGGCTGCCGACGCACAGTGGGCCGCGGCAGAGGCTTGCCTGCAAACGCACGGTGGATTTGGCTTTGCCGAGGAGTTTGATGTTGAACGCAAGTTCAGGGAAGCGCGCCTGTACCAAGTCGCACCCATTTCAACCAACCTGATACTGTCTTACATAAGCCAGCACGTACTTGGCATGTCCCGTTCGTACTAATGGTTTCTTATTAAAAATAGACCCCGCATCAAGTGCGGGGGTCGCGTTTCAGGGTGTGGGTGGGTGAAGAACTACCTAATCGCCGCTTCAGATTTACGGTCAAACACGTATGCGCGCTCAGCCGTAAAGCCCGTTGTGTAATTTGCGTCTTCCGAACAGGTTTCAAGGTCATCAATCTCAATTGTCAGGCCCTTACCGTCTTTGTTGTCGGAGTAGGCAAAGGCTGTACCGCCAAGGTTTTCAATAACCGCGACTTTGGTGGTAATTTTGTAGGGCGCATCAATTGAAAAGTGCTCTGGTCGCACACCAACCAACAGTTCTTGTCCTGCTTTCGGTGCTGGGCCGTCAAATTTTTTGTGGAAGCTTGTACCGCCAAAATCAACCAGTGTAATTTGTGTGCCGTTCGCGTCGGTTGCCCCTGCTTTAGCGCCCATGAAATTCATGGCGGGGGAACCGATGAAGCCCGCGACAAACACGTTGTCAGGGTTTTTGTACAGCTCAATTGGCGAGCCCGCTTGCTCGACAACGCCCGCACGCAACACGACAATTTTGTCTGCAAGGGTCATGGCCTCCACCTGATCGTGGGTTACATAAACCATCGTGGTGCCAAGCTCTTTGTGCAGCTTGGCGATCTCCAAACGCATTTGCACACGCAATTCAGCGTCAAGGTTGGAAAGAGGTTCATCAAACAAGAACACCTCTGGCCCACGTACAAGCGCACGACCAATCGCCACACGTTGGCGCTGACCACCTGACAAGGCTTTGGGCTTGCGTTTCAGGTAGGCATCCAGCTGAAGAATATCGGCAGCTTTGGCAACCTTTTCCTTCACCTCTGTTTTGGGAACACCGTTCATTTTCAGGCCAAAGCCCATGTTTTCTTCAACGGTCATGTGGGGGTACAAAGCGTAGGACTGAAACACCATGGCAATGCCACGATCGGCAGGGTCAGCCTTGGTCACGTCTTTACCGTCAATTGAAATAGTGCCAGCTGTGGTTTCTTCAAGGCCGGCGATCATCCGCAACAAGGTTGATTTACCGCACCCTGACGGTCCAACGAAAACACAGAATTCGCCCTTGTTAATTTCCAGATCAACCCCGTGGATAACCTGAATATCTCCATATTTTTTAATCGCTTTGCTTAGGGTAACTGCGGACATGGTTTTGTAATTCTCCAGAGATATATTGAGTTTGTATCCTAGGCAGGAAACTGCCAAGATGTTGCTTCAGCGCCAATTTTGTCGGCAGTACTGATCAGGCTGGGGCGGAAAGCCTCCAACCCCTTTAAATCGTGCCTTGTGGTGGACGTCGCGATTGATATGGCACCGATGACCCGACCGTTTGTCGAAAGTACAGGTGCTGCGATCGATATAATGCCTTGTTCGTGTTCCTGTCGGTCAAACGCTATGCCTTGCTCACGCACAGTTTCCAGCTCCGGCATTAAACTTTCAGCCGAACAATGTGTGGCATCTGTATAAGCAAAATAGGCCTGTTGCTGAAGCGCCAACTGTAACCGCTTTGGTGCCAAAAACGCCAGCATGGCCTTACCAACACCCGTGCAATATGCGGGCGCTACGGACCAGTTTCGAACCTGTTGGTGGCCTTAAGCTTGTCCACGAACAATACCTGCCCGCTGTCAATTTGTGCCAAATGAACAGATTCGCCCACTTCAGCGTTTAGCGCTTCCAGAAAAGGTCTGGCTATGGGCGCAAGCGATGCGCTTTGCCAAGCAGCATGGGCCAAACGAACCAAACGAATGCCCAGTGAATAGGTTCCGTCATTCACGTCATAGGTTAACATTTGTTCGTTGGTCAGGGTCTGTAAGAAACGGTAAAGGGTTGGTTTTGGGTACGTGCTGGCCAACAAAAGCTCAGAAAACCGAACAGGACGCTCAAAGGCTGCGACGGAATCAAGAACCTCAAGGGCCTTTCCAACCGTGCCGCTTCCTGTAAACGCAAACTCTTCAGTTGCTGATGACAAGTTCATCCAACAGGGTTTCGAGATGTTGTCAAACAACGCAACTGGCGGCATCGCGCAGTTCTTTGACCGCGACTTCACAGCGGAAATGGCTTCAGCTGGCATGGAAGGTCTTCAAGAGTTCATGGTATTCCCTGACAACTTGGATGACATTCTTGAGCGTTTGGAAGAAACACGCATGAGTGTTTACAAGTAAGACTAACTAATGAGCGCCCAGCCGATGGATTTATCTGTTGGTTGGGCGTTGTTGTCTTAAAAACTAGCCTTATCTTTTAGGCCGCATAACAAGATTGGCACCATGAGCAAAGCATCATCCCAAATAAGTTGGTTTAAGCGAAACCGGATGACAATAACACCCTTGTTGTTCCTTTTGCCTGGCTTGCTGTTCTTTGCAGCTTATGTGATTTTCCCAATCATTCAATCTTTCAACATCTCACTTTACAAATGGGATGGGATGGGTGAAGCAACCTTTGTTGGCATTGATAATTATCAAGAGTTGGTCGGCGACCGGAAATTTGAAATATCATTGTGGAACAATGTGAAGTGGTTAGCTCTCTACTTACTTGCCATTCCACTTGGTTTGTTCATCGCCTTGTTCCTGAATCAGAACGTGGTCGGCATTCGCATTTATAAATCCCTGTTTTTCTTTCCGTTTGTCATCAGCCAAGTGGTCGTAGGTTTGGTCTTTTCTTGGTTTTACCTGCCACGTGTTGGCTTGTTAAACGGAGTTTTACAGTTCTTTGGTTTTGATTCTGTAAACGTATTGGGTGATCCAGCCCTTGCGACGTATGGCATTATCGCTGCTGGCCTTTGGCCGCAAACTGCCTATTGCATGATTTTGTATTTAACGGGCTTAAACGCTGTCGACCCAGAGCAGGTTGAAGCCGGACGCCTTGACGGTGCCAAAGGTTGGCGCATGCTGTGGCACGTTATTTTGCCGCAACTAAAACCCGCAACCTTCATTGCCTTCGTGGTGACAATCATTGGTGCGCTACGCTCGTTCGACCTTATTTCCATCATGACAAACGGCGGACCGTTCGGTTCAACACGTGTTTTGAGCTTTTACATGTTTGAAAAAGCCTTGTCTGAGTATGGTTTCCGCATGGGCTATGGCTCTGCAATCGCAGTGGTCTTGTTTATGATCATGCTCATCTTCATCGCCTACTTCTTGTACTCCATGTACCGCGATGAAAAACAAGCACGTAACGGCTAGCCAGAAAGAAATTAGGCGATCACATGTTCCCAACACCAATTGAAAAACGTTCACGTGCAACCCAAGTCACCTATCAAGCGGTTTTACCCTTCGCGCTGATTTTGTGGCTGCTACCGTTGATCGCTGTGGCCCTGTTTTCCGTTCGACCCCTGACAGATTTCACCCAAGGCAACTATTGGGGCATGCCCTCATCGTTTGAGTTTTTTACCAACTACGGTAAAGTGTTTTTTGAATCTGACATGCCGCGCTACATGCTGAACTCCATTCTGATTACTGTACCCACCGTCATTGGCGCAGTTGCCTTGTCATGCATGACCGGTTTTGCGTTGGGCATTTACCGTTTCAAAGGCAACTTGATTTTATTTTTCATGTTCATTGCCGGTAACTTTGTTCCCTTCCAAATTTTGATGGTGCCCGTTCGGGACCTGACAATTGGCTTTGGCTTATACGATACAAAACTCGGGTTGGTTTTGTTCCACATCGCTTTTCAAACCGGTTTTTGTACCTTGTTCATGCGCAATTTCATTCGCGCCCTTCCCTTTGATTTAATCGAAGTCGCCCGTGTTGAAGGCGTGGCTGAATGGCGCATTTTCTGGTACATCGTTTTGCCACTCATGCGGCCTGCAATTGCGGCTTTGTCGGTGTTGATTTTCACCTTCATCTGGAACGATTATTTCTGGGCGATTGTTTTAACCCAAGGCCCTGACGCTCAACCTGTTACGGCGGGCATCACCTCTTTCAATTCCCAATTTGTTGCCCAATACCATTTGATGAGTGCGGGTTCCATTGTTGCTGCCTTACCACCCGTTGCCATGTTCTTCATGATGCAACGTCACTTTATTGCCGGTCTAACCTTGGGCGCGACCAAAGGCTAACACCATCTGATTTAGGATTAAAACCTGATGATTAAAGTTGCTTTCGTCGGTGCGGGTTCAACCGTGTTCATGAAAAACCTTATTGGTGATGTGTTGTTGAAACCAGCGCTGGTTGACACACATGTCTCACTTATGGACATCGACCAAAGCCGTTTGGACGAGTCTGCACTTGTTGCAAAAAAAATGATCTCGACACTTGGTGTGCCAGCTACCTTGTCCACCAGTACCAACTTGATCGAAGCGCTTGACGGGGCTGACTTTGTCATTGTCGCCATTCAGGTCGGTGGGTATGAACCCTGCACGGTAACAGACTTTGACATTCCCAAGAAGTACGGCCTGCGCCAAACAATTGGCGACACGCTAGGCATTGGCGGTATTATGCGCGGCTTGCGCACCGTGCCAAAGCTTTGGGAAATTTGCGACGCCATGCGGGAAGTGTGCCCCAACGCTGTCATGTTGCAATACGCCAACCCCATGGCCATCAACACATTGGCAATCGCCCAAAAATACCCAGACATTAAGCAAGTTGGTCTGTGTCACTCGGTCCAAAACACCGCGTACGAATTAACGCGTGACCTTGAAATTCCCATGGACGAAGTGCGCTACACCGTGGCGGGCATCAACCACGTCGCCTTTTTCCTGAACTTCGAGCATCGTCAGAAAGACGGCAGCTGGAAGTGTTTATACCCCGACCTGAAGGCGGGCTATGCAGCTGGAAACATTCCCAAACCAAGCCACTGGAACCTGCGCTGTCCGAATTATGTACGGTATGACATGATGAACCGCTTGGGGTATTTTTTGACCGAAAGTTCTGAGCACTTCGCAGAATACGTGCCGTGGTACATTAAAGACGGACGTCAAGACCTGATCGATAAATTTGAAATTCCGCTGGATGAATACCCAACCCGTTGCGTGGAACAGGTTGAGCAGTGGAAACTGCAAGCGGCCGAGTTTGAAAAGGCCGACACCATTCCGGTTGAAAACTCCAACGAATACGCAGCTTCCATCATCAATTCCATCGTCACAGGTGAACCATCGGTCATTTATGGAAATGTCATCAACAATGGCGCTATTTCAAGTCTACCCGATGACGCCGCCGTTGAAGTACCGTGCCTTGTTGATGCCAACGGCATTCAACCCACCACAATCGGCAAACTGCCACCACAGCTGACAGCCTTGATACGCACAAACCTGAACGTGCAGGAACTGACCGTTGCGGCACTGGTGGAGGAAAACCCCGAGCACGTTTACCACGCCGCCATGATGGACCCGCACACCGCGGCTGAACTTGACCTGGACCAGATTTGGACCATGACCGACGAGTTGTTAAAAGCCCATGGCGACTGGTTGCCGGAATGGTTGCGTCCTTAAATGAACACCATGAAAATCACAGGTTTAGGTGTTTGTTATTACCCTGAACATTGGCCCGAAAAACAATGGGCCGAAGACGCACAGCGCATGGTCGGCCTTGGCATTCGTGTGGTGCGTATTGGTGAATTCGCTTGGTCACGGTTGGAGCCTGCCCGCGGCACCCAGACCTTTGACTGGCTTGAGCGCGCCATGGATGTGTTGGGCAACGCTGGCTTAAAAGTCGTGCTGGGTACACCGACCGCAACACCGCCCAAATGGTTGGTGGATGTCATGCCCGACATGGTGCCCATTGCCCGTGACGGCAAGCCGCGTGGTTTTGGTTCGCGTCGTCATTATTGCTTTTCCCACATGGGTTATCGCGCCGAGTGTCAGCGCATTGTCACCGACCTTGCCAAGCGCTTTGGCAACCACCCAGCACTTGTGGCGTGGCAAACAGACAATGAATATGGCTGTCACGATTCCATTTTAAGCTGGTCAAAACCCGCGTTGTTGGGCTTTCGTGATTGGTTGGCACAAAAGTACCAATCCCCCGATGCCCTAAACCGTGCTTGGGGCAATGTGTTCTGGTCCATGGATTACAACAGCTTTGACGAGGTTGAGCTGCCCAACCTGACCGTGACAGATGTTAACCCCGCCCATGACATGGACTTTTACCGTTACACATCTGACCAAGTGGTTGCTTTCAACAAACTGCAGTGTGACATATTGCGCGAGCACTCACCCGGCCGCGACCTGATCCACAACTACATGGGCCGCATTCTGGACTTTGACCATTTTGATGTCGGTGCAGATTTGGACATCGCCAGTTGGGATTCATACCCCCTTGGCTTTCTGGAAGACCGCAGCGACAGAGACGCGGAGTTCCAACGTACCTACGCCAAAATGGGTGACCCTGACTTCCAAGCTTTTCACCACGACTTGTACCGCGCTGTGGGCAAGGGCCGCTGGTGGGTTATGGAACAACAACCGGGCCCCGTTAACTGGGCGCCCCACAACCCCGCACCCGCCAAAGGCATGGTCGCACTTTGGGCGCTTGAAGCCTTTGCGCACGGGGCTGAAATCGTCGCCTATTTCCGTTGGCGTCAAGCACCCTTCGCCCAAGAGCATATGCATGCGGGTTTGTTAAACCCTGACAGCTCAGAAGCCATGGGCTTTCGTGAAGCCGCCAAAGTGCAACAGGCTTTGGAACAACTGCCTGTGCTTTTAACCTCCACCCAGGCAGATGTTGCTTTGGTGTTTGACTATCCGTCATATTGGGCGTGGCGCATTCAACCACAGGGGCAGGAATTTGATTACTTCGCGCTTGTGTATGACTTTTATTGCGGCTTGCGTCGTGCGGGTTTGAACGTCGACATTGTCAACGCATCAACACCTGAGCTTGACGGTTACAAGCTGGTGCTGATCCCGGGTTTGTTCACTTGGAACGACGCCCTACGCGAGGCAATCGACAAATTCGACGGACACGTTCTGGTCGGACCGCGCACTGGGTCAAAAACACCTGACTTTGCCATTCCTGCCACCTTGCCACCCGCCATGGGTAACGGACTGAAAGTTACCTACATCGAAACACTTCGCCCTGACTGCCCAATTCATGTTGGGGAAATCGGCACCTTCAAATATTGGTCCGAAAACTTGGAAGTTGATGCCAGTTTCACCCAAGACCTAAGCACGGAAACAGGCACGCCAGCATTGGTCAGTCGTGACAAGCTGTCTTACCTAAGCGGTTGGCCAGATGATGCCTTGATGGACCATATTCTCAAAGACATGGCTCAGAAAGCGGGTTTAAACACACTAAGCCTGCCACGGGGTTTACGCATTCAAATCCGCGACAGCTTGCTGTTTGTCATCAACTATGGCCCCGAAAGCCATGACTTAAGCCAGACGGGCATTGCTTCACTTGTCGACGTCACAAAACCGCTTGTTGGTGATGTGAACATCGAAATTGCTGGCGTTACGGTTTACCGCTGCCCGTCACGTTGAGTGGTTTTCACACCGTATCTTGTGCTTCTCAATTCTCTATTCGGATCATGAGGCGCACACAACCCCCGTCCTACCGACTTATGCAACCTCCCAAAATCATCTAAAATACTAACTGTAACAATAAAGGGTTTACCATATGATCCTCGAAAGAAAATTCTAGGATCAGTAATCTGTTCCGCTTCAAAAGCGATCTCTACTTTCACTGACCGAAGCCAAGCTACGGGAATTTTTTGATTGAGACACATCCTACTAATTACGTCACAATATTTTTCGACCAGTTTGGTAAGCAGCTGATTACTACTTAGTTCATTTGATTCATTGAAATCAATCTCAATCACTTTCGTGTTTAGTTCAGATGCAAACTTGCACAGCTTCCCAATCGCCCAGTATCCACAAATATCATTATTTCGGCTGATAAACGTTGTTTGAATACCGTCTGCGATATTTTTAATTTGCCTTCTTCGAGCCATAACAATTGTTCTTCTGAAAAGTGTTCAACCTCACGAACCCAAATAACTAAAAAACCTAAAGCTGGGCGTGGCGGTTCACGTCTTTGTACAACAAATACCTGAAATCACTCGGGCCACCTGCGTAACACGCTTGCGGGCAAAACGCGCGTAACCACATGTAATCACCTGCCTCGACCTCTACCCAGTCTTGGTTCAAACGGTAAACGGCCTTGCCTTCCAACACGTAAAGCCCGTGCTCCATAACGTGGGTTTCAGCGAACGGAATGACACCGCCCGACTTGAAGGTCACGATTGTCACGTGCATGTCGTGGCGCATGTCGTTCATATCCACAAAACGCGTGGTTGCCCACTTGTCGTCCGTGTCGGGCATGGACGTTGGTGCAATCTGGTTTTCGTTGGTGAAAAACGCCTCTGGCACATCCAAGCCCTCAACGAATTCATAGGCCTTACGTATCCAGTGAAAACGTACGGGCTTGCCGCCCTTGTTTGTCACCTGCCAGTTTGCAGCAGGCGGCAGAAACGCATAGCCACCTTCAGTCATGTGGTGTTCTTGCCCGTCGAGGGTCACACACAACTCGCCTTCAACCACGAACAATACGGCTTCAGCGCCCTCGTCCAACTCTGGCTTGTCGGAACCACCACCGGGTACAAGCTCAACAATGTACTGGGAAAACGTTTCCGCAAACCCAGACAAAGGCCGTGACAAGACCCACATACGCATGCCCGACCAAAACGGTAAAAAGCTGGT
>JBMYWL010000040.1:0-10801 GCA_049607365.1 Alphaproteobacteria bacterium
GCTACATAAGCTTGAAGATCAGGTGTTTGAATTAAACAAAGCCGCTGCTGAATTGGCAAAAAAAGCCGCTTTAACCGCCGATCGTCCAATACTTGTGGTTGGTTCCATGGGGCCGACGGGTGAAATTATGCAACCCATGGGGCCTTTAAGCGAACATGATTGCGAGCAAGCATTTCGTGCACAAGCAGAAGGTCTTAAGGCTGGTGGCGCGGATGTACTATGCTTGGAAACAATCTCCTCTCCAGATGAATTACGAGCGGGTGTTAAGGGTGCTAAATCTGCCGGCCTACCTGTTTGTGCTACCATGAGCTTTGATACGGCTGGACGCACAATGATGGGGTTGACGCCAGAAGACTTTGTCAAACTTGCAGAAGAATTAGAGCTGGATGGTCTTGGCGCAAACTGCGGTGTAGGCGCATCAGACCTAATCGCGTCACTTCTGAACATGCAATCCACAAACACTAAAATACCCGTCATAGCGAAAGCAAACTGCGGCATTCCCCAGTACATCGACGGCAAGATAGTCTATTCTGGTACATGCGACCTTATGCATGATTATGCCAAGATCGCACTTAATGCAGGTGCAACTATTGTTGGTGGGTGTTGTGGAACGACAGCTGAACATGTCGCTGCGATGCGTTCAGCAATAGACGCACATGAAAGAGGACCAGTCCCTGACATCACGGCAATTGAAAACGCGTTGGGGCAAATGTCTATGGGGTCACGTGCGATTGCTGCAGGTCAAATGGCACTACCGGAATCACGAAGAAGCAAGCGTTCCAGCAGACATTAAGAGCAAGTGAAAGGCCTAATCATAATCCAGCGCTAACTGCAGATCTGCTTTCATCTGCTTTAATTCCGTTTCGCTGTATGGAACCGCCTGTCCCGCTCCCCAAACAGGACCTGGCCAAGCGCAGTCGTCCGCATTTCTAGCAACCACATGCATGTGAAGTTGCGACACCATATTGCCCAAGCTACCAATGTTAATTTTGGTGCATCCCGTTAGATCTTTCAGAACTTTGGCTACAAAATTGACCTCTAAGGTCAATAAAACTTGATCCTCTTCTTCCAGATCAAACACTTCAGTAACCTCAGGAACTGTCGGGACTAATACCAACCAAGGGAAGCGCTTGTCATTCAGCAAATGGACCTGACAAAGGTCCATGTCCAACACAAATTCGCAATCTCGTTTAAGTTCAGGCGCTAGATCAAAGGTCATACATATCTCAATTTTTTGTTTCGACTTTATAGCAGAAAAACTCACAAATATTAACGTAAATTCAGCGCTTGACCTTCTAGTCACTGGAGGCCTTACAGTCTAATTCGAATAAAACCCTGAATTGGCGAACTGGTGGCTATGCAAAACACAATCAAAACCTACGCACCCATCCTTTGGATATATGGAATTACCTTCGCAATCGCAACCATTCTGGCTTTTCGTTTTTCTTACGGTTTTGAACCATGGATGACATCTTGGATGGCCGGCATTTTAATCTTTTTTGCTCTGCTAAAACTTTTCGATGTGCCAGCCTTTGCAGCAGACTTTTCAAAGTATGATCTGATCGCTCAAAATGTGCCAATTTATGCACGCACGTATCCGTTTATCGAATTGGGTCTAGGTTTCATGTTGTTGACAGGTTTTATACCTTTCACAATCTACGGAATTATTTTGGCCGTTTTCAGCGTCGGATTTGCTGGTGTTGTCCGTGCCTTACGCCAAGGTAAAGACTTGCAGTGCGCGTGTGTTGGACGCATTTTAAATTTACCACTTTCAAAAGTCGCTGTTTACGAAAATGGCTCGATGGTTGTGATGGCAATTCTAATGATTTGCGGGATCTTTGGTTAACATGAATATTAAAGAAGCAGCCACCTTGTCTGGCTTACCAACAAAAACAATTCGCTATTACGAAGAACAAGGATTAATCAAGCCAAAGCGTGCACAAAATGGTTACCGCGATTTCTCGGAAAATGAGGTCAACCGCTTACAGTTTTTGTTCAAGGCACGCATTTTGGGTTTTACCATAGCAACCTGTCGCGACCTTCTTGGATTATATGACGACAAAACTCGCGCATCGGCCGATGTGAAAAAAATTGCACTCGAACACATGCAACAAGTGGATGTGAAGATTGCCGAACTTCAAGGCCTGAAGGCAACTTTGTTAGATCTAACAACAAAGTGTCAGGGTAACGATCGTCCAGATTGTCCAATAATTGACACCCTTGCGAACCAGAGCAACATAAGTGAAAAGTCGAGCCCAAAATGAAACCAACCTATTTTCCAGAACTATTGCCAACCATAACAGTTGTTGTTCTGTCTGCTTCAAGCGTATTGGCTGATGTTGACGGCATTAATGTCAACTTCGATGTCACAGATTTAAAGACCATTGACCAAGGCAAAGCCATTTATGCTGAAAATTGCGCAGCTTGCCACGGTGATAATTTAGAAGGCCAGGACAATTGGAAGAAACCAGACAGTGACGATCGACTTCCTGCACCTCCGCATGATGAAAACGGTCATACTTGGCACCATGCCGATGATTTACTATTTGAAATTACCAAATTCGGTTTAGCGCGTATGATCGACGACCCATCTTACGAAACCAACATGCCGATTTATGAAGGTGTTTTATCTGACGATGAAATTACCGCTGCTTTAACCTTCATAAAAAGTACTTGGGCTGGAGACACTAAATCTTGGAATGATCGCGTTAATTTGCAAGCTAACGAATATTGGGTAGCGTCCCCGACCGTCAAATCACTTGATGAACTTCAAGGGAATGTGAACCCAGATGCACAATAAACATAAAAACATATTCACACCGTTCAATATTATTTTTTCCATTTTGGTTGTCGGTGCAGTTGCATATGGCGCGAATAAATATTTCAACCATCACGGCATGAAGGTGACCAAGGATGCAAATTCCAACTTACTAGTTATGCCTGAGCTTTCTCTTGAAGAAACAAAAGGTCAGGAAATTTTCACCGAGAACTGCTCAACTTGCCATGGTGTGAACGGCATTGGATCAGAAAACGGTCCGCCTCTAATACATATTATCTACGAACCATCACATCACGGAGATGCTTCATTTTACAACGCTGCCGCTAGAGGTGTTCAGTCTCACCACTGGCGGTTCGGCAACATGCCGGCAATTGAGACCGTTAACCGACGTGATGTCAGTTACATCATTTCATTTATTAGGCGTGTGCAAAGAGCAAACAACATTGATTAGAAGGACTTAGGCCATGCATTTTAGAAATTCTCTAATTTCTTTGTTGGTTTTACTGATGTTTCCAAGTTCTGCGATGGCGCATTCAAAAGCCAAAACTAATGTGCCAGAAACAGGTTCTGTCGTAGCAGCAGGAATTGACGAATTGCGCATCAATTTCAGCAAAAAGGTACGCGTGACCAAATTCGAGATGCATAAGGTGAAACACGTCACAAGCGATAAACTTCCAAATGCAAGCGTTTCAGAGGTGACCGATGTCTTGTTAAGCGAACCAATCAGCAAAGCCTTTACAAAACAGCTTAAAATTTCCTTTGAACCACTCTCAACTGGAGATTATAAATACAGCTGGATTGCCATCGCACGCGATGGTCACAAGCTGAAAGGTAAAGGACATTTTGGTGTCAGCGATTAAGGACGTTTTGCAGTCCCTGTTTTTTGATGATCTAGACATCATATCAACAACACTTCAGTTTATGCAATACGTGGCAAGCATCGCTGCGGTAGGTTCAATTCTGTTGATGCTTACCTTGCGAACCGCCAAAACAAGTCAGCAAACAGAGAGCCATTTTTGGAGACAAGCGCAAATTGGCGCGTTTTTGCTGTTACTTCTGGTTCCACTTCAGATTTTGCACCTACTCACCAATCTTTTCGATTCTGACTGGTCACTCATCTTCTCAACTGAAGCCATTGAGCTGTTAGCTGAAATTTCAACTGGGCATTCAGCAGCTCTATGCTTCGCATCTGCGGCTATGCTTCTTATTTGCTGTTGGCGTCAGTGGTTGGGGTTGGGATGCGTATCAGCGGCCGCAATTTTGGGGTCTTTCCTTTTGACTGGGCATACCGTTTCATTCGAACACGCGCAGCCGTCATCTTTGCCTGAGTATTCGCTTACCGCTTTGTTATTTGTTCATTTACTCCTTCTTCATTGGTGGATCGCCGTCATCTGGCCTTTGCGTCAAATGGCTAAGCAACAAGACCCTTTCACTGTCCAAATCAGCCATAACTTCGGCCGTCAAGCCATGTTTGCTGTGCCCTTGTTGCTCGTAGCTGGCGGTCTGTTGCTAGTAAACTTGGTTAACTGGCAGCTTGATTTATCACAATCCTATCAAGCTTGGTTTTTGCTTAAACTCGTCTTCGTCACGCTTATTCTGATGATCGCGGCACTAAACAAACTTCGCTACGCAACGAATTTATCAAACCAAACTGAATTCAAGGCTTTTTCAAATAGTTTGGCCTTCGAGTTATTTGTGTCCGTGCTAATTTTAGCGGCAACGAGCATAGCGATAAATGTTGGTTTGCAGTAAACAACAAACACTGATGACGCAGTCGTGCAGCTAGAATGCGTTTATGGGGTTGGCAGTTAACGAATCAAGGCCCATATTCAGGTTTAAACAACCCATAGGCAGCCTTAAGATGCGTGACCCATTCGGCAGAGATATAACCTACCTTCGCGTTTCAGTGACTGACCGCTGCGATTTTCGCTGTGTTTATTGTATGTCCGAAGACATGACCTTCTTGCCACGCAAAGAGCTTCTTACGCTCGAAGAGCTTGATCGTATGTGCTCAACGTTTATTGAGATGGGTGTGAAGAAACTGCGCATCACAGGTGGAGAACCGTTGGTGCGGAAAAATATCATGAGTTTCTTCCACGGCATGAAGCGTCACTTGGACAGCGGTGCACTTGAGGAACTGACCCTTACAACGAACGGTTCACAGCTCGCCAAATATGCCGAAGATCTATATGCAGCTGGAGTTCGCCGCATAAACGTGTCGCTAGATACCTTAGACGAAGACAAGTTCGCAATCATCACCCGTTGGGGACGCTTGAACCAAGTTCTTGAAGGCATTAAAGCAGCAAAAGCTGCGGGCTTAAAAATCAAAATAAATGCCGTCGCACTTAACGATGTCAATCGTGATGAAATTCCAGCCTTAGTAAAGTGGTGTGGTGATGAAGGTCATGATCTTACCTTCATCGAAGTTATGCCGATGGGTGACATTGGAAACGAAAACCGTGTTGGCCAGTTCATGTCTTTGGATACGGTTCGTGAAGAAATTGGCAAGCTTGGCACATTAAACGAAATTGCTTATGCAACTGGTGGTCCTGCCAGATACTCAGAGTTGGTTGAAACTGCCCAACGCATTGGATTTATCACCCCGCTAAGCCACAACTTCTGTGAATCTTGCAATCGGGTTCGACTAACCTGTACTGGTCAGTTGTTTATGTGCCTTGGGCAAGACGATGACGCTGACCTTCGAACACCGTTAAGACAATCAGAAGGCGACGCTTTATTGCGCGAGCGAATTCTCAACGCAATTGCACGCAAACCCAAAGGTCACGATTTCATTATTGACCGCGACAGTGGTCCCGCAGTGTCCCGCCACATGAGTGTGACGGGCGGTTAGACCTATCTGGAGGCCACGGCACCATTGCTTTGGCGGTAATCCATGTATTGCTTAAGTTCGCTGTAGGTTGTGCAGCGAACATCTGGCTTTCCACAAACCTCACGAGCGAAGCGTTTCATTGCTTTCCAATAAGCACCTTTGTTCCAAAGTGAGAAGTGGTGACCAATGTGAACAGGTGCGCGGTTGCCTTTGTAGTTGTTCCTAAAATAAGACATGTAAGTCTCGTACATTTCGTTTTCGAACGCTTTGGCTTTGGATGGCATCGGACGGCCCTTGGACTGGGCAACGTAGAAATTGTAATCCATTGACAAAGTATGAACACCGCTATGGGCTGTTTTCACATGGCCCAATGGGAAGTTATAAACACCACCAATTTTCTTTGGCCAATATGATTGGTTCGCTGTTTTACTTGTGTCGTAGGTGTATCCAAACTCTCTCAAAACTGGTCTCATACCACTGCTCACGCCAAGTAACGGGGCTCTAAAGCCCTTGAACATGCGTGTTTTCACCTTGTTGCGCCAACCTTGTGGCTCAGGCAAACCGTTATTCGAGTAGGCATTGTTCATAATAGAGTGAAACTGGCGAACTTCTGAACGCCACTGGCTCTGAGACCATTTGCTACCGTTGAAATGCCCGTTACCATGAGATGCAATTTCGTGACCTTCATCTACTGCGGCATTCAACTGTTCAAGCCTTTGGCCAACTTCAGCACCATTTGATGCCCAACCAATGTGAGAAACACCCGCTTTGTATCCGGGACCTTTGTATTTCTTCTTGTTTGCTTCGTTCAAGAAATACACACCGGACACAAAATAGGTGAAATCTATGTTGTGGTTGCGTGCAAAGCTTCGGGTATCCCGCCACATGTCCAAAGATCTTGACCCGTCAAATGCCAACATGACAAACTGAGGCTCGCCACTTGCGCTTGCAGAACGATTGGGTTTGGCTGATTTCTTGGCAATGATTTTGTTTTTAGGTTTTGTTTTTTGGAAGCTTCTAAAATTTCGGCTCGCGTTTGCGTTCGCACTTGTTGAACGTGGCTTTGGACGTATGGTGTTTTCACGTCTAGAACCCATTTCGCTTTGAAAATTGGGGTAGCTAACCTGTGGTGAAACCGCCATGTCTTGAACCACTGGTAACAAACCATTTGCCGCAGCATAATAGTAATTACCGTCGATATTTATTACCTGTCCAAGGTTCATCAAACCAAACGCAGTTTGAACCTGTGTATTTGTTGTTTGGGTAACGGGCTGTAAATTGACCAAACCAGTTGGGTTGGTTTGAGCGCCGTATGTCCCCGTCAAATTTGTCTGTGTACAAGCGACCAGTAAAAAGCTTGTCGCTAGGGATATAGCCATCCCCTCAAAGCCATACCGCTTAAATGAGCGCTTAACGAACGAACCATCTGGTTTAGCGTCCAAGTTTTGAACTTGGAGTTGATTCGATGCGGAGCTTGAATTTGACACAACATATCCTTTGGATTTTCGCAAGACCTACCCAACCAACTTTGATCGGGTAGATTTCTACTTTGAACCCTAAAAAGAACAGAACTTGCTGTTGGTTGCATCATTCAAGTATCAACGACTCAAAACGAGTCCAGTGCCGACTCCTTTTGTGCTTCCGCATACAATCGCAATTCGCAATTTTTCTAGTGCCGTTGACAAAAACAAACACAACAGATTGTAGTTGCCTATTGGCAACGAGTCTTATTGCCGCCATATATTAGGGACGGCAAATGCAGACTTCAAATTTAGGATGTTTCCACATTGGCAACTAATCAGGACTTATCACAAAACGATAACACAGACTTAAAATCTGAGATTGAATCTAGATTTGCTCAGGGAATGGGGGCGGTAAAAGACCTAGGCATTCAAATAGAATGTACCAATGGAAGATTGTCCCACATGCACCTGCCCTATCGTGCTGACCTGTGTGTTGAAGATGGACAGGGCTTGTGCCCCAACCTTGCCTCCACATTGCTCGATACAGCTTTTGGCTTAGATGTCATGTTGTTTGCCAATGTCAAAAAATACACTGCCACGATCGATTATTCCACGTCGCTCATCGCTAAACCAGCGCATAAAGTCGGCTTGGTTGCCACTACTGAAGTTAAAGGAACAAACCACAACTCGGTAATAATGACAGGCGAGGTCAGAGAACTTGAAACAGGCTCTTTGGTACTTACCGGACAAGGTAATTTTCTGTTCAACAAACCGTCAACTTCAAGCGTGGTGTCATGACAGTTTCAGAGCTACAGACTTATCTGGATAAATCGCCCTACTACAAACGGTATGCAATTTCTCTAACAGAGGAGAATGGCAAACTTATTACCGAACTACCCTTCTCTGACAGCCTAATCGGGAACCCCGCAATTCGAGCCATTCATGGTGGCCTGGTCGCTATGGGCTTGGAGCTTGGGGCAAATCTTCAAGCAAACCTGGACACGGGGTCCAAGTTAACGCCCTTGTCACAAACATCGTCATTCTTACGTAGAACTAAAGACAAGCCCATGTTTGTGTCGGCTGAACCGCTTAAAAGCGGACGCAGATTTGTGGTCATGTCAGCTGTGGCGTGGCAAGAAAATCGCGAAAAACCCGTCGCCACAGCTCAATTAACATTCCAAGTTTAATACAGCCTTATTTGAATGGAATGGAGGTTATTGTTGCCTTCTGTGTGCCAGCGTGCGTCACGACCTCTACTTCACCACCAGCATTTGCTTCATTTGTTTCCACAAGTGAGATTGCGATGTAATGGCCAAATTTCGGTGACAAGACTGCTGAAGTCACATGACCAACTTTCTTGCCGTTCCGCAATACAGGCCATTTGCTTTCATTCAAACCGATGTCGGTCGAACCTTCCATTTTCAAACCTACTTGAAGACGTTTCGGCCCTTCAGCTTTAATTTGTGCAAGTGCAGCTTTTCCAACAAAATCAGCTTCAATCTCGGTGTTAACATATTTACCCAAGCGAATTTCAAACGGGTTTACTGTGCGGTCCATGTCAGATCTATACGACAACAAGCCCGATTCAATTCGTTCAAAATTATTCGGTGTTCCAGGTGCAATTCCATATTTCTTGCCTGCTTCTGCGACCATGTCCCAAAGCTGAGCGCCTTTTGTTCCATCTTGAAGATAGAATTCAAAACCACCCTGTTTAGACCAACCCGAACGCGCGCAGATAAATGGGATGCCTTCCAATTCAGTTTGCTTGAATGCAAAGTAACGTAGATCCTTAACCCACTCACCCAGCATATCCGCAACGACCGCTTCAGCTTTCGGGCCTTGAATGGCTAGTGGAGAAACGTCTGGAATGTGTACCTTAACATCCCACCCCTTAGCTGCAGCAACGCCACCAGCCCAAAGATCATAATCACCGTCAGCAATAGACAGCCAATATTTATCTTCTTCAACACGTAACAGAACTGGATCATTCAACATGCCGCCTTCAAAATCACACACAGGAACATACATACCCTGACCGATGCGGCAATTTGTTAAATCTCTTGGCACCAAATACTGAGCAAGTTTGTGGGCGTCCGGACCAACCATTTCGACTTGACGCTCTACCGCAACATCCCACATGGATACATCATTCATCAAACGATGATACTCGCCAATCAAGTCGCCATAGCCTGTCGGCATCAACATATGATTATAGACCGAGAAACCAGCCACACCGTTTTCTACAGTTTTTTCGTAGTATGGTGATCTCAATATTCTAGGTGTAAGACCCATTTGAAACGTTTTTGGCGACATGAAACTACTCTCGTGTAAAATGGAGCTACCATCTCAATCAGGCAGCAAAGAATTCAATGAAACCTTGTATCTACTGGTTACGGCATGACTTACGAATTATCGACAACCCCGCTTTATTTGCTGTCGCAAATAGTAAGAAACCGACGATTGTGACCGTACTTCACCCAGATCGATGGGCGTTTCCCGACGGGGCTGCCAAGCTTTGGTGGTTAGATCAATCTTTACGCGCACTTGACGCCTCTCTTAAGAAGCTGGGAGGTGAAATTCTTTATTGGAATGACACCATCGAGTCATTGGTTGAAAAATCCGGTGCTGACGAAATTCATTGGAACAGAGCCTACACACCTGAAAGTGTTTCAGCGGACACTGAACTTAAAACTAACCTATCCGAACTTGGTGTCACAGCCGTTTCGCACC
The DNA here is from genome assembly GCA_049607365.1 of Alphaproteobacteria bacterium. Lineage (GTDB taxonomy): Bacteria > Pseudomonadota > Alphaproteobacteria > UBA7985 > JBMYWL01 > JBMYWL01. Next base: position 9,803 of record JBMYWL010000040.1, read on the forward strand.
AAGCCAATTTGTTGCAAGAGCCTTGGACAATTCGAAACAAAACCGGGGGTATATTTAAGGTTTTCACCCCCTTTTGGAAACATTGCCGTGCGCTTGGTGATCCAAGTGCGCCCGTGCCGGAGATCGAGAGCTTAACGCCATTTCAGGAGCTAGAAGGCGATCAGCTGGACGATTGGAACTTAAGACCAAGCAAACCGGATTGGGCAACTGGTTTTGAAGCGGATTGGACCCCCGGCGAGAAAGGCGCATTAGATAAGCTAAGCCAATTTTTTGAAGAAGGCATTGCAGGATACGCTGAGCTTAGAAATCGACCAGATCTGGAAAACGTATCACGCCTTAGCCCGCATTTGGCTATGGGAGAAATCTCGCCCAAAACAGTTTGGTTTGCCGCCAAACAAGCAGAGTATAATGCACGCCCAGCAAACACGTCTGATAAAGATTTTGATTGTTTTTACAGTGAAATTTACTGGCGTGAATATGCAGCCTACCTGCTTTTCAACTACCCTCACATCCCCGATAAAGCTTGGAAACCCCAATTCGACGCCTTTCCGTGGGAAAACGATCCAGACAAACTAACTGCTTGGCAAACAGGTCAAACAGGCTATCCGTTGGTCGATGCGGGTATGCGGCAGCTGTGGCAAACTGGTTGGATGCACAATCGCGTTCGGATGGTTGTCGCTTCATTCCTTATAAAGCACCTTTTAATTGACTGGCGGCATGGAGAGAAATGGTTTTGGGACACACTCCTTGATGCAGACCGAGCAAGTAATGTTACAAGTTGGCAATGGGTCGCTGGCTCAGGTGCAGATGCCTCTCCATATTTCAGAATTTTCAACCCTTTTACCCAAGGTGAAAAATTTGACACGGGTGGAGAATATGTCCGAAAGTATGTCCCCGAACTCGCTAAGCTTTCCAACAGTGTTATTCATCGACCTTGGGAAGCATCTCCAGTCGAACTTGCATCAGCTGGCGTTAAACTTGGCAAAACTTATCCGCTGC
>JBMYWL010000041.1:0-10525 GCA_049607365.1 Alphaproteobacteria bacterium
AGCTTGCGGCAGAACAACAAGGTTCATCGTACGATTCGGACGTAGGCCCAAAGCACCAGCGGCTTCTGATTGACCGTGACTAACAGCCAAAATACCAGATCTAACATTTTCTGCGATGAAAGCACCTGTGTAAAGAGAAAGTGCGAACCAAAGTGCAATCAACGAAGAGCGCATATAAATACCGCCCTTATAGTTAAAGCCCTTAAGTTCCGGGAAATCCAAACCAATTGGGCTACCCAATGCTAACTGAGTCAATAAGGCTGGAACAATAAACAAGCCAACCGAAATTAGGAAAACCGGTAATATTTGACCCGTTGCTTCTTGGCGCTTTTTGGCCCAACGACGGAAAACAAAAATGCCGACAATCGATAGCAACAATACAATCCCAACAGCCCCTGCACCGTTTTCATAGGTAAGACCAGGAATGTAGAAACCACGATTTGTTGGAACCAAGAAACCCCACAGAGTAGGATCAGCTTGTTTCGGTTTTGGCAGAACGTTAATGAAAATCGTGTACCACATCAAAATTTGAAGTAGCAACGGTACGTTTCTAACTCCTTCGATATAAACCGTCATTAAACGGGCAATCACCCAGTTCTTAGACAAACGAAGCACGCCAGCGATAACGCCAATAACCGTTGCTGCAACACATCCGAGAAATGCCACCAACAGCGTGTTCAGAATACCAACAACCGCCGCTTTCCAGTGTGGAGAACGTGAAGTGTATTCAATCAAGCGCTGGTTGATGTCATAAGATGCAGGATCAGACAAGAACTTGAAGCTGAAATCTTTACCTAAGTCTTCAAAGTTCTGAATGACGTTGGAAACCAACCATCCAAAAACCAGCATTAACAAACCAAGAGCAATGATTTGAATAAATGTCGAGCGATAGCGCGTATCGACCCACAGTTGTTCAATGCGGAAGGGTTCTTTTGGCGGCCCCGTAAACGATTGATCCGACACTTTTTTCTCCCCGTTTGGTTTTTTAGGACGGTTGTAGTTTTGTCTTTTCTTGATAAACGGGTCGGTTCAACTAGAACGACCTGTTTATAAAGAAAAGGCGCCTCAAGCCTGAACTTGAGACGCCAATATTAGAATCTATTAGATCCTAGCGGAATGGTGGAGAGTAGATTAGGCCACCGTCTGTGTATAGCGCGTTTAGACCACGTGCTAGACCGATTGGTGTGCTCTCGCCGATGTAACGGTCGAAGATTTCGCCGTAGTTACCACCAGCAGCAATAGCGCGCTTAGCCCACTCTTTGTCAAGACCAAGCATGCCGCCTAGATCACCTTCAGAACCAAGAAGACGTGCGATCTCTGGATCGTTTGTCTCGCCGTGGCTGTCGATGTTTGCAGCTGTTACGCCTTTTTCTTCAGCAGTTACCAAAGCGTTCAAAGTCCAACGAACGATGTCGCCCCACTGATCGTCGCCGTGACGTACTAGTGGACCCAATGGCTCTTTAGAGATGATCTCTGGAAGTACCATGTGTGCATCAGCATCTGGAAGAGTTGAACGAGTAGCCGCTAGGCCAGACGCGTCAGTTGTGTAAACGTCACAAGAACCAGCTAGGTAGTTTGTGCGACCTTCAGCGTTTGTTTCAATCGGTAGTGGCTCGTAAGAGATACCGTTAGCGCGGAAGTAGTCAGCTAGGTTAAGCTCAGTTGTTGTACCAGTTTGGATACATACAGTTGCACCGTCTAGACCTTTAGCTGAGTCAACACCAAGATCCTTACGAACCATGAAGCCCTGACCGTCGTAGTAGTTAACACCAACGAAAGTGAACTTTAGGTCAACGTCACGGCTGAATGTCCAAGTGGTGTTACGCGCAAGCATGTCGATCTCGCCAGAAGCAAGAGCTGTAAAGCGTGTTTTACCAGTTGTTGGTGTGAACTTAACAGCGCCTGCATCGCCAAGAACGGCAGCAGCAACAGCACGACATACGGCTGGGTCAAAACCCTGATACTCACCAGAGTCGTCAGTGAACGCAAAACCAGCAACACCAGTTGAAACACCACACTGTACAAAGCCTTTAGCTTTGATAGCGTCAACAGTAGAAGTACCGTGTGACGCAGCGTTAGCACCAGTTGCAAAACCAGCAGCAGCTACAAGTGCTGTGGCAGAAGTTAGCATAAGCTTCTTCATAATATAGATTTCCTTTCCTCATGAGTGGATAACTCCGTTGATTTAGATCAACGACAAAGTCATGCACGTTCGCCGTGCACTCACGTCACCCAGTGCTGGGCCTTAAAGCATCCGAGCGTTGACTGTGCAAGCCTTAATCATGTCAGCCTTGCGGTTATGGTGCCCTTGACCAAAAAATTGGGCTTAAAATCTATATTTCACCTCATTCGAACGTCGCAAACCGATCAAATCAGCCGCAAAAGTGAAGATTTTGTGATATTTAGAACCAAAAACTGATTCGCATTTGAAACTTTCGCCAAAAACCATCGGATTTTTCTCGCATCCCATCAAAAATCGGATATGCCTTGAAGAACGAGTTTAAACAGCCAATCCTAGAGTGACACCATGAAGACAGAAACCAAACTAACCCATGCTGGTCGACCTGAACCCATTCCAGAAATGGGCCTGCGTACAGTCAACCAACCTGTCTATCATTGTTCCACCCTTCTTTACGATACGTTTGACCAGCTTGAAGAATGGAAAGAAAAGCGCGTTGAGAGCGGCGCTATCGGCTATGGCATTGGCGGAACAGATTTAACACGCGCTTATGAGAACCTGTTGGCTGACCTTGAAGATGGCGCAGGTGCCATTGCTACGGGCTCAGGTTTAGCCGCCATTACCTTGCCACTGACGGCCTACACCAAAGCTGGAGATCACGTTCTTATGGTGGACACGTGTTACGGCCCTACACGCAAGTTTTGCGACAATGTTCTGGTGAACTACAACATTGAGATTGAATATTATGACCCTTTAATTGGTGCGGACATCGAAAAACTAATCCGCCCCAACACCTCGGTCATTTTCATGGAAGCACCCGGCTCCGTCACCTTTGAAATGCAAGATGTACCAGCCATTTGTAAGGTCGCACAAAAACACGGTTGCATCACCATGCTCGACAACACTTGGGCAACGCCACTGTTTTTCAAGCCACTGAAGCACGGTGTCGACATTTCGATCCACGCTGCGACCAAATACATTGGTGGCCATTCCGACTTTATGGGCGGTATTACCATCTGTAATGAGAAAACCCACCTTCATGTGCGTGAAGTTTCGTCTTACTTGGGCCATCACGCAGCGCCAGATGACTTATTTCTTGCCCTTCGCGGTTTACGCTCGTTGGAAGTTCGCCTTAAGCGTCACGAAGAAAACGCGATGATCATGGCTAAATGGCTAAAAGAGCAACAAGCCGTTCAAACCGTGCTCTACCCTGCCCTTCCAGAAGATGCAGGCTACGAAATTTGGAAACGTGATTTCGAGGGCGCGTCAGCACTCATGTCGATCATTTTACAGCCAAACATAGGCATTGAAGCCGTAAAAACCTTTGTTGAAGAGTTAAAATACTTCGGCATGGGTTATTCTTGGGGCGGTTACGAAAGCTTGATCGTACCGCACGATCCACGCGTTCAGCGCAGCGCCACACCATGGCCACGTGCAGAAAACCAGAACGGCATTCTGTTGCGCCTGCATTTTGGTTTGGAAAACCCTATTGATCTTCAGCAAGACCTTGGTGATGGTTTTGCCAAAATGTTGGCCACTTAATGCTAAAACACATGTTGCACGAAGTTAAATTCGACGAAAAAGGCCTGGTCGCAGCCATCGCACAGGAGGAAGGCAGCGGTCTTATACTCATGATGGCGTGGATGAACGCAGAGGCCCTTTCAGAAACGCTCCGTACGGGCCAAGTGACCTATTTCTCGCGGTCACGCCAAGCTTTATGGCGTAAGGGTGAGAGCAGCGGTCAAACCCAAGAGCTTATAGACGCAAACCTTGACTGTGATGGTGATGCGATTGTCTTCACCGTTAAACAAAACGGTGTCGCTTGTCACACTGGCCGAAAATCCTGTTTTTATCGCAGGTTTGACATGGAAACCGAAATCTTAGTTGAAACCAGCAAACCCGAAATAGACCCTTCAGACTTATATAAGACCTAAGAAACGAAGAGTCCCCTAAAACCCCTGATCCCTAAAAACCCAAACCTCTGCGGATCATGTTGAAAGACACAAGCAGCAGAAAACAGGCGAACATGATCCGAACGGTTTTCGGGGCCAATAAGGTCACAACCCTTGCACCAACAGGGGCCATCAACATGGATGTGGGAATGATCGCCGCAACCGCGATCAAGTTGACAAAGCCAACACTACCCATAGGCAAGCCCTGAACACGCCAACCCGTGATGATGAACCCGAGAGTGCCAATCAAACCGATGGCCACGCCAATAGCAGCTGAAGTTCCAACCGCACGATGAACTTTTTCACCCATCCACGTTAGCAGGGGAACAGAGATTGTACCCCCACCAATGCCCATAAGCGCGGAGATAAACCCAACAAACCCACCTGAAGAATACCAAACAGATAAGCTTGGCCGTTTAAGACCTTCATCACTTTCAGCGACTTTGGCAAAAGTCAGCCAGCAGGCCACCAGAAAAGCCACAACACCAAAGATTAAGGCTAAATCGGTTGAGTTTAAATATGAAGCAACGACACTTCCAAGTGCCACACCCAAACCAATCGGCAACAACCAGCCTTTTAGAGCGTCTGTATTCACGTTGTTTTTTGCGTAATGACTCTTAGCCGAAATGAAACCAGTACAAACGATTGTGGCAAGCGAGGACCCCACAGCAATTTGCATTCGGATTGCTTCATCCACGCCCAGAAACCCAAGTGCGAAAAACAAAGCTGGCACAACAACAATACCACCGCCAACGCCGAGTAAGCCGGCAAGAAACCCCGCGGCTAGGCCAGCGGTCAGCATGGCAATGATTAAAGGGACAAGATCCACGTCAAAAAATCCTTTTTGTGGGGTTTCAGTGTTTTAGGCTTCGGGCTATTGTCACAAAGGTAGAATGGGAGATGAAAAATGAAAACAGGTATTATCAACGACGAGCTTGGCGCATTTTGTAGTCACCTTCCACCGGTGTATGTCGAAGGGGCAGCATCTGGCCCTTTACACAACACCAGCTTTGGCGCGAAAGACCTCTATGCCGTCAAGGGTCATAAGACCGGTGCCGGAAACCCAGACTGGCTGCGAACACACGAAGCGGAAACAGAAAACGCACATTCTGTACAGTTATTGCTGGACGCTGGTGCCGATCTTGCTGGAAAAACCCACACAGATGAACTGGCGTTTAGTCTGAACGGTGAAAACCACCACTACGGCACCCCCATTAATCCAGCGGCAGAAGGGCGCATCCCCGGCGGGTCGTCGAGTGGCTCAGCTTCCGCTGTTGCAGGTGGTTTGGTTGACTTCGCACTTGGCAGTGACACGGGTGGCTCCGTTCGAGTTCCCGCTTCTTACTGTGGAATTTACGGCATTCGCCCCACCCAAGACCGCATCAACTCAGTTGGTGTCATGCCGCTCGCGCCAACATATGATGTTGTTGGTTGGTTCGCCCGCGATTCCGGTCTTTTTGCCAAGGTTGGCGATGTCCTGATGACGCAGCCAGATTCCAAAAAACTGAACATCACAACAATAAAGCTAATTGATGAAATGTTCGAAGAGGTTAGCCCCGAGCATAAAAACACAATGCTGCAAGCGCTTGACCGAATTGCCGGCGAGATGGGCTTGACAGTCGAGCACATTAAAATGTTCGACAAAGCACTTGGCACAGATGATTTGGAAACCTGCGCGACGACATATCGCTTTATACAAGTCAGTGACATTTGGAAAACCCAAGGGGCTTGGATTAGCGAGCACAAGCCCGAATTTGGCCCCGGCCTGAAAGAACGTTTTGAGTGGGCAGCCCAATCCCCCAATGAAGCACACAAATTACCAGCGGCAAATGCCCTGAGGGAAAAAGTTAGAGCCCTATCACAGTCATTCTGCGATGAAAGCTCGGTTCTGGCGTTCCCAACCTCCGCTGGCGTTGCTCCGCTTCGTGCCGACACCTTAACCGCAATGGATGAGTTCAGACAACACGCTCTGCGATTAACATGTCTTGGTGGATTGAATGGCTTTCCCCAAGTGTCCATTCCTGGTCTTTTGATGCAAAACCTGCCGATTGGCTTGTCGTTTATGTCTGCTGCGAACACAGATAAACAACTCTTGAAATTTATCGAGTCGGTCGGAAACAAGCACATATTGGGCTGAATATAGACCAAATCAGCATCGGAAATCGGCTTATATAGCGCAGTGTTGCAACAAAAACACACGAATCACAGGTGAATTCACGACTCCAAGTTGGTACAATATTTGGTGGTTCACCTATTCATTTCAGAACGGAAAACACATATCTGGTCAAAGAATCTAAATGCCTCTCGGATTCTCTTTGAACCGTTTTTCTTTTATTTATCAATTAGTTCATAATATAAGATGATCCAAAGCATTAACGAAACCACATCCCTTGAAATTCATTTTTAGAGTTTTGTTGGGTAAGGCTAAGGATATTTAAGTCATGAAATTTAAATCACTTATAGCGCCTGTCGCGTTGGTTGCTACAGCTGGACTATTATCAGCCTGTTCAACAACGACAGAATCTCTTGAAACAACTGATGTTTTCGCACCAGCTGCTGAAGTTGCTGTTCCGGCACCAATTCCAGGCAACGCAATTGACTTCCAGACATTGCAAGCCCCACCACCAATCCAGCAGGTTGTACAAGCACCACAGATGCAATTGATGGCCCCACCTGTTGTTCAGCAGCAGCCAGTCATCGAGCAACAGTTCGTTGAAGCACCTGAACTGCCGCCAATTCCAACCCAGCAGTTTGTCGAAGTGCCTCAGCCACAATATGCTGTCGGTTTTGATTGTTCGGTTATTCCGTCTTCAAAAGCTGGCCTATCAGAATACCGCGCTAACTGCCTAGCGGCTCAATAAACTACTCAGGCAGTTCGAACTTTTTACTTCGGGGCGAAAGCCCTTTACGTCGGGCGCTTTCCAGTGCTCGGCGTTTTTTTTTGCGTTTGACTTCAAACACTAAGCCGGTCTGGTTTCGCCTTCGACCTTAACCAAATGAAGCGGCATCACACCCGTTTGCTCAGCAATTCGTTCACTTAAGGTTGTTGAATGGGTGACCACAATGACCTGTGTTTGCCTACTTGCCTCGACGATTAAATCTGCAAGCGGAATTAACAAATCTTGATGCAGGGAAGTTTCCGGCTCGTTTAAAATTAGTGGGGTCGGCAGTCTCAGACCTTTTAGCACTGCCAACAGACAAATGTACCGAAGTGTGCCGTCGGAAAGTTCATCCGGGTTAAGGCCACGCAACAAACCCGGTTGTTGCACCAGGAAGCTGAAACGCCCCCGTTCCTCGACAATTTTTAGGTCATGCCCTGAAAACGCGGCGTCAAAGTGCGCGGTCAGACCATCCATGTCACCTAACTCTTTGATGCTTGCCAAAGCTGACGGTAAATCTGAACCATCAGATGCCAGCAATGGCGTCATGCTGCCAATTTGTGGCTGTCTAAGCGCTGAACCCTTGGCCGTGTCAAAGTGGTGGTAAAACCGCCAACCGCTTACTTGGTCCCGAAGTCTGGAAAGTTCTGGGTAAAGGTCAGGCTCGGAAATCTGCGACAAAGCTGACTCGTTGCCCATAATTTCAAATGCCAGCGTTTGCATATTGTTCTGAGCATTTCGAAGTTGAGCCGACATTTTGCTGCGTTTTAAGAACGTCGTGTTCTTTGAGCTGCTACCCAAATATGTCAGCGTTTCTTCTTTTACACGTGGATCCAGCGGAAACGCGCCTTCATTCGGTGTTGGCAAACCCGCTGCAAGATGATATCGTCACGGCCCCATAACCATTTCCACACTCATACGAAGTTGTTTCTTGTCCTTAAAAGTTCGCTGCCCTGCCCACATCATGGACGGCATGCCACCATCTTGTGTAATGGTGCGTGAGAATTGGCCTATTGCAGCCTTTTGAACAAGAGAGATCGCTTTATAAAGGTTTGATTTTCCTGTGCCGTTTCCGCCTGTAATGACGCAGGGGCTTTCCAAGTCAAAAGTGACATCTTTCAACGAACGGAAATTGCGAATTTTCAACTGCTTTAATTCAAACATTCCGACAATTTGTAGTGCTTGGACTTAGGCGTCAAGCAGCCCTTGGTTTCACAGGAAGCGTTCGATTAATTGGTTTCCAAGCTTACTATGCATAAATTGGTACCAAAATCTGCGGAGACGGAAAGAAATGGAACAGTTCTTAAACCTAATATTACCGTTCTTCGTGGTTATTCTGTTGGGCTATACAGCCGGTTTGTTGAAGTGGATGCCCGCAAGCGCGCTGCCCAACCTCATCCGTTTTGTCATGCTGTTTTTGTTGCCCCCAATGCTGTTTGAGTTACTGGCCAACACACCCTTTCAAAAAATTGCCAATGTCGAATTTTTCGTGCTGTACGGCCTAAGCTCTCTAACCGTTTTCGCGACAACGTACATCCTGCTGAAGTTGGTGTTCAAAAACACAACTTTAAATGCCGCCTATTTCGCACAAGGTTGCGCAATGCCCAACACGGGTTACCTTGGTCTACCCATGCTGACGGGAATTCTTGGCCCCTTCGCTGCTGTTGCCGTTACCATTTGTTTAATTGTCGAGCTTTTGGTTGTGGCACCTTTAACCCTTTTCATGGCGACCGAAAGCAACTCAGAACAATCTAGACTGCAAGCGTATAAAGCTTTGGCTCAAACTGTCCTGAAAGCAATTTTCACCAACCCGCTAATTATTGCGACGATGGTGGCGATAACGGCATCATATTTTCAATTCAAATTGCCGGGCTTTGCTCAGGCAACCGTTTCCATATTGGCCAAAGGTGCGACACCAATCGCTCTATTTTCAATTGGGCTTGCCTTGTCACAAAGAAGTTTCAGTGAAAGTTCAGGCGAAGTTTGGCTCATGACGATTATGCGCCTTGCCATACACCCGCTTATCATTTGGGTATTGGTTTTTCACCTGTTTCCGCAAGACCGCATATTCGCCGTTACCGCCGTTTTGGTTTCTGCCCTACCCATGGCTGCGAACGCCTATTTGTTGGGGGAACGTGGTGGTGCCAACGTGCAAACGATCTCAGCTGCTATTTTGGTCACATCGGTCATTTCAGTGGCTAGCTTCACAACCATCTTGTGGATGATCCAATGAACCGATTAATGACGTTTATCAGCTCACCCGTTGCCTTTATGAAGCAGGATGGCACATGGCGTAGCCGTGTTGCCTTATTGGCGGTTACCAATATCGCCTTGATTGTTGGTTTCGCCATTTGGCGCACATTGCTCGACAACTTTTCGGTTGAAGAAGTGTATTTCACGGGCAAAGAGATCGGCATTTTGCAGTCACTGCGTGAAGTGCCAGGTTTCTTGGCCTTTACCACCGTTCTTTTGCTGTTGCTTATCCGTGAACAACGACTGGCGATGATCGCTTTGCTTGCGTTTGGTGTCGGCATCGCCCTGACAGGCGCATTCCCCACGGTCATTGGGTTGTATTGTACCACGGTTCTTATGTCACTCGGGTTTCATTACTTTGAAACTGTCAACCAATCCTTGTCTCTACAGTGGTTACCGAAGGAGCGGGCACCGGAGATCTTGGGGCAGATCCTGTCCCTACGCTCAATGGCATCCATTCTTTGTTTGGCCCTTTTGGCGACTGCTGTGTTTGTTTTTGAAGTGTCCTATTTCTGGATTTATGCCGTTTCTGGCGGTACAATTGTCATGGCCACGCTTTGGTGCTGGTGGCGCTTCCCAAGCTTTCAAGAACTTGTTCCCCAAAACAAATCCCTACTGCTGCGTAAGCGTTATTGGTTATATTACACCCTTACGTTTTTGTCTGGCGCACGTCGGCAAATTTTCATGGTTTTCGCCGGGTTTATGCTGGTCGAAAAATTTGAATATTCCGTCTTAATCATCATTTTGCTTTACCTGCTTAACGAGGCTATCAACGCTTACATTGCCCCCAAGATCGGGCGATACATCATAAAATACGGCGAGCGCAAAGCCTTGATAATTGAATACGTGGGTTTGTTTTTCGTGTTCACGTCCTACGCTTTCGTGGAAAATGCGACCTTTGCAGGCGCACTCTATGTTATCGACCACATGTTCTTTGCTTTTGCGATTGCACAGAAAACCTATTTCCAGAAAATAGCGGACCCGGAAGACATGGCTTCAACTGCAAGCGTTGCCTTTACCATCAACCACATTGCAGCTGTTGGACTGCCCGCCATATTGGGGCTCATTTGGTTAAGCTCTCCCACTTTTGTATTTTTGTTTGGCAGCGCCTTGGCACTGGCTTCTCTCAGCTTTTCTTGTCTTGTCCCAAGTTACCCGCAGAAAGGTCGTGAAGTTATCTTCCGATAAAATAAACGTCTCAATTTTAGCCATAGTCGTAGATTAAACATTAACTAATTATTTTATCTATGCTGGAACGCTAT
>JBMYWL010000042.1:0-10413 GCA_049607365.1 Alphaproteobacteria bacterium
GCTTGCAGGTGTGCCGGTAGCGTTGCTTATTGCAATATTTTGGATCTTTACCGGAACGAAAAAAGTTAATCACATGCTTACACTTATTTGGTGGATTATAAGTGCAGTTACACTATTTTTTATGTGTATGACTTTGTGGTTTGGCTTTTACTTGGGCCTTCAGGGGATGTCATCAAGTTACATTGATTATCCGGATGCTTTTGCTGGTTTGAATTTTGGGCTTTCAGTAAGCACATTCATATTGTTGATTGGTATTGCTTTACTTAGTTTTATGACCGTTGTTCGAATGAGAACTTCAGGATTATCGAACCAAGGTTCGGAGTTCGAAAATTAGGTGGTTTTGAATATGTTTCAAAACCTACAAGGAAAATTCCTAAAACTTCATCGCAATACCGTTCTTTCTAAGCCAGTTCCAACCGCTTAGGCCGTTGAGTGCGACGATGGAAACGATGACTGGTAGAACCGCGGTAACTCCGAAGGTGATAAGGCCAAGTTTTAGGTCGGCCGCGTACAAACTGCCGATTAAAGCGAAGACAAGCGTTACGGCCTGAAACATCAAGAAAATCACCAGCAAGTAAGGTAGGGATGCAGGCTTTTTCGCTCTAATTCTGAATGCAAAGACAGCCATTACAATTGTCAGGACAACGCCTATAAGACTAAGTGCGTCGGGCAGTACTCTGTTGCCGTACAAAAGAAAAATAACCAAGGCCATGTTGAAGGCAAAGAACAGGACGGGAAGTCCGCCCATTTGCGCCGCGTCCCAAGCACTTTTTTCGTCTGTAACCTTTTGCCAATAACCAAACATTTTTTGATTAGAACTCATGATGTTTCCTTATACAAAATCAAATTCCATCCAGCTCCGTGTTTATCACGGAGCCCTTCACAAAAGATGCACACACGTATATCCGGACTCCGGAATAAATCCGGAGATGAAGGCTGAGCAATTTTAACTTTTAATCAAGACCGCAACACCCGGTAGAGTTTGACCTTCAAGCCACTCGAGGAAGGCGCCACCCGCTGTTGAAACGTAGGTAAAGTTATCCAGCACATCTGCCTTTGCCAAGGCAGCGACTGTATCACCACCGCCCGCAACACTGACCAATTCACCTTCAGCGGTTTGCTCAGCAGCAACTTGTGCGACGGTGCTTGTGCCCTCTGCAAAGTTGTCCATTTCAAACGCACCCAGCGGTCCGTTCCACACCAAAGTTTTGCTGGCACGCACTTTTGCTGCCAACATTTCTATGGTCGCGGGACCAACATCCAAAATCATGCGATCAGCCGGAACTTGGTCAAGCTTATACGTTTTGTGCGGTGCTTCATTGTCAAAGCTTTCAGCGGCCACAACATCCAGCGGCAACAGCAACTCGCAAGCGTTGGTTTTTGACTTTTCCCAAATGGCTTTCGCTGTGTCGATCAAATCGGGCTCATACAAAGACGTGCCAATCGGGCTGCCTTGTGCCGCCAAAAATGTGTTGGCCATGGCGCCGCCAATAATCAGGTGGTCGGCTTTAACCATCAAGTTTTCAATCAAGGCAAGCTTGGTTGAGACTTTGGCCCCGCCAACAAGCGCGATGACCGGGTGCTCTGGTGTTTCCAGTGCCTTGGACAAATTCTCAAGCTCAAGCTGCATGGCGCGTCCGGCATAGGCTGGAAGCAACTTGGCAATGCCTTCGGTGGAGGCGTGGGCGCGGTGAGCAGCTGAAAAAGCATCGTTCACAAACGCATCACCAACCGCAGCCAAGGCTTTGGCAAAGGCTGCATCGTTGGCTTCTTCGCCTGCATTAAAGCGCGTATTTTCCAGCAGCAGAATTTCACCGGCAATCATGTTGTCGAGTGCTTGCTCAACCAAGGGTCCGTGACACGCAGGAACGAAATTCACAGGACGAGCCGCTTCAGACTGTAAAGCTTTGCGAATGGGGCCTAGCGACATGTCGGACACGACCTTGCCTTTTGGACGACCAAAGTGGCTTAGAACCACAACCTTGGCACCTTGGTCACACAGCTCCCTTAAAGTGGGTGCTGTACGCTGAATACGCGTTGCGTCACTCACCTGACCGTTTGCCATTGGCACATTCAGGTCACAACGAACCAGAACAACCTTGTTTTGCAGGGCGCTGGTTGAGTTGCTTTGATCACCGTTTGCGGCGATAAGATTGTCTAAAGTATTAAGCGGCATGGGTTTCCATCCAGTTGTCGATTGCAACCATGGTTTCAGGTTTCAGGTGTAGGCCCAAGCGGGACCGGCGCCAGTAGACGTCTTCACCCGTTTGGGCGAATTCAAAGGCTGCCAGATACGCTAGTTCCTTTTCGTAAATATCATCGCCAAGGTGTTGGCCCATGTCGGCCAATGACTGGGCATCTTTCAGGAAATCAACGGCTAAAGTGCCATAGTTACGCATGTATCGTCGTGCTAAGGCATCTGGCAAAAAGCTGAATTGTTTCTGGAAACTTGTAAGTGCTTCGTCGAAATTCAGCGTGCCCCAAACCTGTTCAAAATTACCACCGGGTAGGGTGCCAGACTTGGTCCAAGCTGTGCCAACATCCATGTGCTGGCCAAGCTTTGACATGGCGTCGTCAGCAAGCTCTCTAAACGCGGTGATCTTGCCACCATAAACGCTTATGCGTGGGGCGATTTTTTGACCCGCTTCTGCGCCCGCACTTTCTTCAGCTGCAACAACACCAAAGGTGTACCCGCGGGAAAGTTGCTGGGCGTCTTCACCATCTGTTTCAAGCAGAGGGCGAACGCCGGAATAAGTCCAGACAATATGTTCCGGCGTCACTTGGGTGTTGAAGTAACGGTTAACGGCACGACATAAGTAAGATTTTTCTTCGTCACTGCAGCTTGCTTGTTTCGGGTCGCCTTCGTAGTCAACGTCGGTTGTGCCGATAAGCGTGTAGTTGTGCTCATAAGGGATGGCGAAAATGACCCGCTCGTCGTCGTTTTGCAAAATGTAGGCTTGGTCGCCCTCGAACAGTTTGTTCACCACAATGTGGCTGCCCTTAACCATGCGGATGACACCGGGTTTGTTGGCACCCAGCACACGCGCGTCAACATCACCTGCCCATGGACCGCTAGCGTTGAACAGGGCTTTGGCGCGAAACTCGTTTGTTTCACCCTTGGTGTTAAGGGTTGTAACGACCCAGCTTTGCTTGTCTTCGCTTCGAATGGCGGAGGTAACTTCTGTTCGGGTTAGAACCGTTGCACCCTTGGCTTTGGCTTCCATCGCGGATAAAATGGAAATACGTGTGTCTTGTGCCCACAGGTCAGAATAAGAAAAGCCTTTTTTTATCCAATTCTGTAGCGGTTTGCCTTCGAGTTCACGTGTAAGGTCCATACTTTTTGAGCCTGGCAATACATCGCGCTTACCCAAAAAATCGTACAGAAACAGGCCGATGCGAACCATCCACGCGGGGCGTTGTTCTGGACTGTGCGGCAGGACAAATTTCAACGGCCAGATGATGTGCGGTGCTTGCTTCATCAGCAACTCACGCTCGTTCAGTGCTTCTCGCACAAGTTTAAACTCGTACTGCTCCAGATAACGTAATCCGCCATGGATCAACTTGGTGGAAGAGGATGACGTGGCGTTGGCAAGGTCGTGCTTTTCAAGCAGCAGTGTTTTCAGACCACGGCCCTGCGCGTCACGGGCAATACCGCAACCGTTAATACCACCACCAATAATGGCAACGTCGAATGTTGTTTGGGAATTTTCGCTCATGGGAAAAGACCATAGGCCCTTTAGCCAAGCGCATCAATTAAGTGCAGGTATGACCCGAACACAGTATTTTGCATATGGCCCAATGAACCCAGTGTTTCTCCGGTGGCGCTTGTGACAGAAAACAGGTTGGTTTTGCTGTTTGTCAGGGCAGATGAAAAATGGAATTCATGGCCGCGATATACCTGTCCACACTTGCCGATTGGCGTGTCTTGCAATAGTTGAAACTGGCGATACCCAAGCTGGCGTTTTGGGTTTGCAAAGGAAGTTTCAACGGGCAGAAGGCCCGCCATATTGTGACGCACGCCCTTTGCATCTGTCAGGCTTTGCCCCAGCACCATGTAGCCCCCGCATTCGCCATATATCCACTTTTGTTCTGCTGCTGCTTTTTGCAAGCCTTGCAGAAAAACGGTGTTGGCTGCAAGGTGTTCAGCGTACAATTCGGGGTACCCACCTGGCAGATAAATGGCATTAGCGGTTGGGTCAGGTGCTTGGTTTTCCAAAGGGGAAAAGAAACTTAGTTCAGCACCCTGACGTCGCCAATCATCCAGCAAATGTGGATAAGCAAAAGCGAAAGCTGTGTCGCTGGCAATTGCGATGTGTTGACCCAAGGGTGGGATAGGGTTGGTGTTGGTTGGGGATTGGTTTTGGGTTTTGGCATCAGACAGGGTGACAAGCTGGTCCAAGTCGATGTGCGTGCTAATCCATGTCGAAGCACGGTCTATTATGTCGTCAAGGTTGCCAAGCTCTTGCGCTTGTTTAAGGCCCAAATGACGGCTTTCCAGTTTCAATCCATCAACGCTTGGTAAACAACCAAACACGGGCAATTTTACATCTGCACACAGCATGCGTTGGTGTTTGGGGGACGCGACGCGGTTTAAAATTAATCCGGCTATATTTACATGCGGGTTATAGGTTGAAAACCCGTGAACAAGGGCGGCCAATGACTGGGCCATGCCCTTGCAATCAACCACCAAAATAACAGGTAAACCAAGCTCGACCGCCAAGGCGGCGGAAGAGGTGTTTTTCCCTTTTGATTCAGCCTCTTTTGGTTCAGGCCCTTTTGATTCAGCACCGTCAAACAAGCCCATGACACCTTCAACAACGCGAATTTGTGCCTTGTTGTTTTGGCCGTAAAGCCGGTGAAGGCGGTCGGGTGACATGGCCCAAGGGTCAAGGTTCAGGCAGGTCGCATTTGCAGCACGTTCATGAAACCTTGGGTCAATGTAATCTGGGCCAGTTTTGAACGGTTGTGGGGCCAACCCCTTGTCGCGCAGGGCTTTCAACAAGCCGAAGGTTATGAGTGTTTTACCTTGGCCAGATGAAGGTGCCGCTATTAAAAAGCCCTTAGACACCTAAGGGGTCAGCAATTAGCTTACGACCAGCGTCCATAGCGCCCATCCAGTCCAAACCAGCACGCAAGCGAACGGTTTCACCAATCACCAACAAGCTTGGTGGACGCATGTTGTTTTCGTCCGCTGCTTCCACGCAGTTTTCCAAGTCAGTTTCCACAACGCGCATGCTTGGCAAGGTGGCATCTGTCACAATTGCTACAGGTGTGTTTGGTGCCTTCCCGCCTGAAATCAGACGACTGCGAATTTCATCCATGTGCTTCATGCCCATGTAGATAACAAGCACGGGGCATGCTTTGGCGAGTGCGGCCCAGTCAAGGCTGTCTGGCAATTTCCCGGTTAGAGCATGTCCTGTCACAAAGGTAACGGCTGCGTTTACATCGCGGTGGGTTAGCGGCATTCCGGCATAAGCCAAGCCACCGACACCAGCTGAAATGCCAGGGATAATACGGAAAGGTACATCGGCTTCAACCAGCGTTAAAGCTTCTTCACCACCACGTCCAAAAACGAAGGGGTCACCACCTTTCAATCGCAGCACCCTTTTGCCTTCGCTGGCAAGGGAAATAAGCCGCTTTGAAATGTCAGATTGTATGGGGGAGGGTTTGCCACCACGTTTACCGGCAAATTCCAGTACCGTGTCTTTTCCGACCAGACCCAAAATGTCATCACCAACCAGTGCATCGTACACAACGACATCTGCCTGACGTAATCCGTTCAAAGCGTGTAAGGTCAATAAGCCAGCGTCACCGGGGCCAGCACCCGTCAGCCAGACCCAGCCGGGTTCAAAAGTCGGAAGTTTGAGTGACGAATAATCCATAAATCAATTGCTAATACATAAAGCTGGGAATAACTAGGAATGAAGCGGTAAGTGTCTATGCGAGAGCGACGTGCCAGATAAGAAATTTGATACAAATTCTGAAAAACCTGAGCAGAGTGAATCTACTGCGTTGAAACGCGGATGGACAACGGGCGCGTGCGCAACTGGCGCAACCAAGGCAGCGCTGACCGCTTTGTTGACAGGTGTCTTTCCAGACCCTGTTGCTGTTCGCTTGCCAAAAGGGCAGGAACCAGACTTTGCACTTGCGACCGAGTCTCTAACTGATACGCCGACCGGCACTTGGGCTGAAGCGAGCATAATTAAAGACGCGGGCGATGACCCAGACGTCACACACGGCGCGCGCATTGTTTCTCGTGTGTCATTTGGCGTGGCTGGTTCCGGTGTCGTTTGGCGCGCTGGCGAAGGCGTGGGAACAGTGACACGTGTTGGCCTGCCCATTCCGGTTGGGGAAGCCTCCATTACCCCCGTACCACGCGCTATGATGCTTGAAGTGGTTCAGGACCTTTGCGCGCAACACGGAAAAGCGGCCGATGTGGTCATAGAGCTTTCGATTCCAAATGGTGAAGCGTTGGCCAAGGAAACCCTGAATGGGCGTTTGGGTGTTTTGGGCGGTCTGTCTATTCTTGGCACAACCGGCATTGTTATTCCTTATTCATGCTCTAGCTGGATACACTCGATCCACCGCGGTATTGACGTGTCGATTGCAGCGGGCATAAAACACACGCTCGCCAGCACAGGTAACACGTCGGAAACAGCCGCAAACCAAATGCTCAACTTGCCCGACACAGCCTTGTTGGACATGGGGGACTTTGCAGGCGGTTTGTTGAAATATATGGCCAAGCACCCGGTTGAACGGCTGACAATTGCGGGCGGCATCGGCAAGTTGTCAAAGCTTGCCCAAGGGCATTTGGACTTACACTCAAAACGCAGTCAGGTTGACCCCGTGTGGTTAAAGCAATTGTTTCCATTTATTGACCCTGACAAAGAACTCAATTCTGCGGCCGAGTTGTTGTTGATGGACGAGCGCGACCAGATTGTTCAGGCCATCGCAAATTTGGCGCGGGACTTTGCACAAAAAACAGTCAGTGATCAAACAAGTGTTGATGTCATGGTGTTTGACCGCAAAGGCAAGTTTCTTGGTAAATCTGTCTAAAATGCCCCCAACCAAAATACTCATGTTGGGTGGGACGGAAGATGCCCGTAAACAGGCCGATGTTCTGGCGAGCCAAGGTTACAAGGTTGTGTATTCGCTTGCTGGTGTGACAACAGACCCTGTCCTGCCAGCGGACGAGCGCGTAGAAATACATAAAGGTGGCTTCGGTGGTTTGTCCGGTTTGGAAGCCTATATTAAAGTCCGTAACATTGATTGTTTGGTTGATGCCACACACCCGTTTGCGGTCAAAATTTCAAACACTTGCGCACAAATAAACTCCGTACCCGTGGTGCAACTTCAACGTCCTGTTTGGCAACAAGTTGCGGGCGATAGTTGGCAAAATGTACCGGACCTAGAAGCAGCTAAATCTGTTCTTGGGACCATGAAAAAGGGCACGGTTTTTCTGGCCTTAGGTGCCAAGCACATCGGTTCGTTCTATGACACACGCAGCCACACATTCGTCGCGCGCATGGTTGAACCACCTGAGAACCCACTGCCAGAACACATGCAACTTGTTCAACAACGTGGTCCGTTTTGCGTAGATGATGAAGTTGCCCTGTTCAAAAAATATGGTGTCGGGCTGTTGGTTACCCGAAACTCTGGCGCAGTGGCTTCTTACCCGAAAATTGAGGCTGCACGCCGACTGGGCCTTCAGGTGTTGATGATTGCCCCACCCAAAATTGAAACCGGTTCAAAAATACAACAAGTCAAAGCATCGCAGCTTGTCACTGTCTTGTCGCAGATGTTTGGAACAGACGCTGAATAAATGATAAGAAGAAAACATGAGCGATAAAGTTTTTAACACACCCGAAGAAATGCTGACTGCCCAAGACATGGGTGAAACGGCTGTCGAAACACTGAACACTGATGGTCGTTCCAGTCCGCCAGTACGAGAGCGGCGACGGAAGCGCAAACGGTTTGAGCCAGATGCCACCGTGCCCAGCCCCTGTATTGGTGTGTGTATAATCGAGCGGCCAAGTCGTTTGTGCCGTGGTTGTAAGCGAAGCATCGACGAAATTCGCGATTGGATGATTACGGACGCTGATGGCAAACAGGCCATTTTGGCCGACATACCCAACAGAGAGTTCTAAAGCTTATGTCTTTCAATTTGGCTTTGATTCTTGGCGGTGCCCGTTCCGGTAAATCGGCTCATGCTGAACAACTGGCCAAACAGTTGGCCGAAGACAAGGGCCTAAACCTTACCTACATCGCGACATCACAAGTTTACGACACGGAAATGCAAGAGCGTGTTGACCTGCACAAACGTCGTCGAAATGCTGAGTGGAAAACTGTCGAAGAGCCTGTTTTGCTGTTGGAAAGCCTTCAACGCGAAGCCAAACCGGACACAGTGGTTTTGGTGGACTGCTTAACCTTGTGGTTAACCAACCTTATTCTAAATGAAGCGCTGGATGAACAAGACCAGCTGGACAGATTTGTCGAAAACCTGAGCTTTAAGGGACCTGTTATTCTGGTCTCCAACGAAGTTGGCTTGGGCATTGTCCCTGAAAACAAACTCGCCAGACGTTTTCGCGATCTGGCTGGCACCTTACATCAAAAAATTGCCGCTAAAGCGGACTTGGTTACCTTGGTCGCTGCGGGGCTACCCTTAAACTTGAAAGAAAACTGAATGAAGAAAATTCCAGCTACCATATTCACGGGCTTTTTGGGGGCGGGTAAAACCTCCATGATCCGCCATTTGCTAACAAACGCAGAGGGCCGTCGCATTGCGTTGATTATCAACGAATTTGGCGACATGGGCGTTGACGGGGAACTTTTGAAGTCTTGCGACAGCCCGGCTTGTAAAGCAGATGAAATTGTCGAATTGGCCAATGGATGCATTTGTTGCACGGTGGCGGACGACTTTCTGCCGACGATTGAAGCAATTTTGGCGCGTCCTGAACGTCCGGACCACATTATCATTGAAACATCTGGTTTGGCTTTACCGAAACCGTTGATCAAAGCCTTTGCATGGCCAGAGGTTAAAGCACAGGTAACTGTGGACGGTGTCGTTGCTGTTGTTGACGCAGCTGCTGTGGCGGACGATTTGTTCGCAACCGACGTTGCTGCTGTTCAGGCGCAACGGGAAGCTGACGAAGCGCTGGACCACGAAAGCCCGCTCGAGGAACTTTTTGAAGAGCAACTTGCAGCAGCAGACATGGTTATTATCAACAAGGCAGATTTGGTGAATGAAGCTGAAATGGCGAAAGCACGTGCCAACGTTGATCGGGAAACCCGGGAAGGTACAAAAGTGATTACGGCCACAATGGGCGAAGTTGCGGCTTCAGTTTTGTTGGGAATTAACGCTGCTGCTGAAGATGATCTGGACAGTCGCAAATCTCACCATGACGGGGTGGGTGAACACGAGCATGATGACTTTAACTCTCAGGTTGTACACATTCCCAATCCTGCAACGTCGGACAGTTTGGTGAAGCAATTGGTTGAGCTTGTTGGAAATCACGAAATTTATCGCATCAAAGGGTTTGTCGCGATTGACGGCAAACCAATGCGAATGGTGGTTCAGGGTGTGGGAACACGTTTCCAGACATATTTCGACCGCGAGTGGCAGTCGGGAGAAAAACAGGACAGTAAGCTGGTTATTATTGGTGACCACGATCTGGACTTTGACACCATTCGTGCAACTTTGACTGCGTAAAACATATGCACTTACTCGCCACCCAACCCGGACAAATTGAAGATGGTTCGGAAGCCGTTGACCTTGGGCAAACACCCGGGGAGGTTTTGTTTCTCTCGGCGGCTGATACTGAATTAGCTGCTGTTTCAGACGCATTTTCAAATCAGCAAGTGTTGGGAAGTTTTCAGTCCAAATCTGAAACTCCTCTAGACTTGCGTTTGGCAAATCTGATGGTGTTGAAGCACAACCTGTCAGTGGACGTGTATTGTGATGATATGGTTGCACATGCCAAAATGGTCATCATACGTCTGTTGGGTGGTCGGGCATATTGGACATATGGCGTTGACCAGATTGTCGAGACGTGTCGACAAAACGGTGTCCAGCTTGTTTTGCTTCCAGGCGATGATAAGCCGGATGCAGAGCTTAAAAGTTTGTCGACCATACCCGACGAACAACGCGAAACCATGTGGACGTACTTGGTCCACGGCGGGCCGAAAAATACACGAAATTTTTTGGCCTATACCCACCAAATTTTGACCGAAAAAACAACCGATGTTGAGGCACCAGATGTCGAAGCACCGGAACCGCTATTGAAATATGGAACTTACCTTGCGGGCGTTGGTGCAGCTTCATTGGAAAGGGTTCTTTCCCCGATACTTAACAGCGACAAGTTCAAACTTGATGCTGCAAACGCGAAACAAAGCAATCGTGTCGCCTTGGTCTTC
>JBMYWL010000043.1:0-10242 GCA_049607365.1 Alphaproteobacteria bacterium
TAAACAGGTGCGGTGTCAGCAGTCACCAAGCCAGTGGGTCAAACTCGTCCAGCGTGACGGTTCCAACGCGTGGTTCGCCGCCGTTAACATCCCTATGCAAGCGCCCAAAACGCAGCGACATAAGCGCGTATCGTGTTGCCGACATCAGGTCATCACGAATGGCAACAATCTTGCCCTCTTTCCGGTGATATGTGCGGTACTCTTCAAACCAAAGTTCCAGATTTTCAAAAACGCTAAACCGACCAGCGTCAATTCGCTCAATCCAAGCCATCAAGCTTGCTTCCAGTGAATTCCCACCAGTTTCCATGCGCGCATGCTCGGGCAACATTTTCAGACCCACGCCTGAATAAACCTCAGCCAGTGAACGGCCACTGCCCTTGTCGTGCTGCAAACCATCATGCGGCCAAGCAATCTGAAGGGCTGCACCCCAACCTTTAATCGTTTCCGCATGAACGCTGGGCGTTTGCTTGGCTTTTCGGTAAGCCTCCACAACATAAACATGGTCAGCGTCACGGTCCCAAGCCAGTTTGACAGCTGCGGTCGGGTGGTCCCAACCAAAGTCGATGCCACCAAGTGTCAACCAATGGTCTGGAATTGGGAAACGCTTCACTTTCAATTTTGCTTCGTCAGTGGTGAAAATTCTGCCACTTCCCATCGATGGCAAGCCCTTGGTTCTTGCGTCCCGCTCGTATTCTGGGTATGACGCGATAATACGCTTTTTCACCCGCCAGTTTATGTGTTTCACCTCGTCAATGGTCATGTGAACAACACAAAGGTCAGTGTTTGATTTGGCACCACCCAATTTCGCATCCCAAAATCGCTGTACAACATCAGAATACCCAAGCAGCGGTGTGAAGGTCATCATCACCATGCCGCCGGATGCGTTGGTGCGGGTCAAGCCCTCCAAATAAATGTCAATTGGTGGTTCTTCATCAAACCACACCAAGTCCAGTTTTGGTCCCTGCCATTTTTCGCGTCCCTGACTGTAAGACTTAAAACTTAAAACCGAAACACCACCCGATTTGTGGGCAACCTGAATTGAGTCCAACGCACCCGGTGCGCTGCTGCCAGCTCGTGTGGTCGTTAACACTGTTCCAAGTGGCAACGCTGCCAAAGTTCCAACATCCAGACCGCCACCCCGGGGTTCAACACCCCGAGGCAGGGCCAACACGCTGTTAGACTCGCCCAACAATGCACGCTGCGGATTATCGCGCGTTGCTTCAGAGGTTAAGGACGAAGCCCACGCGTGTATCGGGCGATTAAACCTGCGACCACGCCACCACTTGGGGTATTGACCTGTTAAGTGCATCGCGACCTCAAACGAGGCAGCACGTGTCTTACCCAACTGGTTACCCGCCATCAACAAACGTTCACGGCTTTTTTTTCCCGAATGGTGAAACAATTTCTGTTTTGCGTAAGGTTTGTAGCCAGCAAACGCCATGGTTTGGCGCTTGCGAAGCTCTGCCTTCATGCTAGCCAGACGTATATGCGGCCATTTCCTGTTCAATTCGTCGCTCGAGCTCTTCATCGCTCATTCCCATCAATTCATCTATCCAATGTGCTTTAAGGCTAGAAACTTGCTCGTTAGATTCCAGCTCGCGGATCAACTTCAGGATCGCAACGGCTGACGTCAGGTTTTCTTTGGATTTGGCAAGGGCCAGCAAAGCCTGAAGCTCTGTTTCCAGATCAGACTTGGAAAGCGAGACCGTGCTGGTCTTGGTCTTTGCTTTGGGCTTGGTTTTGGGTTTGGTGACTTTTTTCGCAGCCTTTGGTTTGGGCTTGCTGTTTGTTTTTTCTTCTGTGGTCATTTCGCGCCTACAGTTGTTGTGGATAATGGTTCGTCGTTTCAGATTGGTGTGGCTCTTTCTCCTTTTTTGATAGGTGTTGGGGTTACGGGTTCAAACCACCCTGCTCTGGGCCTGATCCAGAACCCAATTCAGATTGGAACTTCAACTGGTGGTGGTTTAGAAAAGTAGACCCTGGATCAAGTTCAGGGTAAGGGCAGTATTTCAACTTCATCCTGAACAAGTTTGCTTCACAAGAAGCGAACAGTTTCAGGATCTCCTATACAGTTCGGATTTAGGAATCTGGGTTCTGGATTGAATCCAGAACAGGAAAACACAAACTCCTGTAATTACTCAGTTAAGAGCAACCTGTTCACAAATATGAATGAAAAACGTGGAAATCCGAGCTCGTAACCGACTGTTTCGCCGTCTCTGCACAGTAATTCCAACCATAGACTTTTTATAGGGGAAGAGAGTCACCCTGTCAACACCTAAAGTTGAGTAAATTCAACTTTAGGTGTTTTTGACCCAGTTATTTTAGTAACCGGCTACTTTTTGGGCGGGTGCTGTTTTGCGTACAGTTGAAATATAATCATCTGTCGCGTCGACCATCATGCGTGCTTCAGAACCAATTGAAACGAAATCCATGCCCTCGTCCAACATGCGCCCTGCATAGGTTCCGGCAGAGGTGTGAATGCCAATGACCAAGCCATGACGTTTCGCACATGCGATAACGTTGGCGATTGCTTCCAGAACTTCTGGAACTTCCGTGTCCAACTTCGGCGGAAAGCCCATAGACAAGCTTAAATCCGATGGGCCAATGTAAATGCCATCCAAGTTTGGTGTCGCCATAATCGCTTCCATGTTTTCCATGGCTTCGACCGTTTCGATCATCGCGATTTTCAACACGGTGTCATTTGCGTTTGGTTGATAATCAGCACCCGCGTACATAAGCGCGCGCATTGGCCCAAATGAACGACGCCCGCGGGGTGCGTATGAACAGGCTTGTACAAAATCTTCAGCATCTTGGGCTGTGTTAACCATTGGGCAAATAATACCATACGCACCAGCGTCCAGACACTTCATGATGATGCCGTTTTCCAACCAAGGCACACGCACCATTGGCGTTTTGTTTGTCGTGCTGATTGCTTGCAACATGGGCAAGACATCGCTGTAGTCGATAAGACCGTGCTGCATGTCAATCGTCACAGAGTCAAAATTACGCTGTGACATAATTTCAGCTGTTACTGCTGACGGAATTGACAACCAACCGTTGATACCCTTACCGCCAGATTTCAACAAATCTTTGAATTTATTTGGACGCATGTGCTTCCTCCCCTGCTTTTATGATTTCTGCAAAACTATCTGCTTTCAAAGATGCACCGCCAACCAGTGCCCCGTCAACATGAGCCACAGCGAAAATTTCTGACGCGTTTGAGCCTTTGACCGATCCACCGTAAAGAATGCGCATCTTGCCACCCGAAGCAAAGTTTTCAGCTAAGTGGGCATGAATGTCAGCGTGCATTTGTTGAATGTCAGCGACAGAGGCAACCAAGCCAGTGCCAATCGCCCAAACAGGCTCATAAGCGATTACTGTGTTTTCATCGGTCGCACTTTCGGGCAAGGATTGTTTTAGTTGGGCCAAAACCACATCTTTGGCTTTCCCGCTTTCGCGTTGGTCTTTCGTTTCACCCACACAAACGATTGCGGTAAGACCCGCTTCAATGGCTGTCTGAGCCTGTGCACGAACTTGGTCAGATGTTTCGCCGTGGTCCGCGCGACGTTCAGAGTGGCCCAAGATGACATGCGAACAACCAAGGCTTTTGATTAAGCCTGCTGATGTGTCGCCTGTATGGGCGCCAGAAGTGTTGGCGTGGCAATCTTGTGCGCCAAACTGTATGCAGCCATCCCCATGCTCGGCATTAAAAGCAGAAACCAATCCCAACAAGGGAAATGGCGGACAAACCAGTACTTCGCATGCCTTTGAACCAGCACTCTTCAGAGATTTTGCGAAAGTCGAAAGCTGTTCGACGTCACCATTCATTTTCCAGTTTCCAGCAACCAGCATAGCGTGTTTTTGTGGAACCATGTGTGTTCCGTCCCTTCTAAAATTATTGGCCGTCAAAAGCTGATCAACACACCGAAGTTGATCAGCTTTTGGCCACACTTACCTTTTAGATGGTTCTACTATCATCGGTTTTGTAAACCAAGGGTTTTGGTGGCAAGTTGGCCCCCTTACTGATTTGTGATGCAAATGGCAAAAGCAATTCAGTTTTTAGGCTTTTCAACACCCCAATTTAGGCCTAAGGTTGAAGCCTCAGTCTGATACGCGGCAGAGTCTGCATTTCCCAGATCAAATCAAAGATTTTGATTGTGATCTTGTTTAGGAAATAAACGTGTTTGCGTGTCGGTTAATTCTATTTATTTTGTGAAACCTGACACATGTTGTTATCTATTCGTCGCGGTGCGACAACACTTGCTTTCAAAATCTTGATCGCGTTTTTCATCGTCGCTCTAATTTTGTTGTTTTCTTTGGGCGATTACATTGGCTCATTTGCTGGTGGCAACAACCATCAAGACCCTGTGGTAATCAAAGCCGCTGGCACAAACATCACCGAGCGCCAATTGGCCGGTCAAATTGTGAACTACAGCAACACCTTTGGGCAAATCTACGACACGAAGTTTGATACGGTAGAGAAGATCAAAGAAAACAACATTCATGAATTTGCTCAGAATGCTTTGTTGTCAAACCAGATTGCTTCCAAAGAGCAAGAAAGACTTCAGCTTCGCACAAGCAGTGACGCCGTTGCCGCAACAATTGCAGCAGACACACGTTTCCGCAACAGTGACGGAAATTTCAGCGAAACTCTTTATACTGGTCAGCTTGGCATTCAGGGTCATAACAACACCAGCTATCGTGCAGCCTTGGAAAGACAGGCAAACCAGACCGCGCTTGCCAGTGCCATGACTTTCGCGCCAGAGTTTCTGCCAACTGCTTTAACTGAGCCTTTGGTGAATTATCGTCTGCAAGAGCGTAAATTCGAAACTGTGCTGGTTGATAGCAAGTTGGTTGATGAGCCAAAGCCAACAGAAGACGAGCTTAAGGCCCACTTAAGTGAAAATCAGGAACGCTTCCGTGTACCTGAACTTCGTAAAGTTAGTGCCATCATTATCGACCCGGCTGACCTTAGTGACCGCGTCACGGTAACTGACACACAGTTGACAGAACGTTTTGAGAGAAACAAAAAAGCCAACCGTTATTCATCTGAAGAGCGTCGTAACGTACAGCAAATTGTTTTCGACAGTGAAGAACAAGCCAAAGAAGCACTTGCAGCCTTGGCTGAAAAAGCAACCCTTGCTGATTTGGGAACCGCGACAGGCCGCGCCGTTTCTGACTTAGGTGACGTACCAAAACGCCAAATGGACGCAACTTTAGCTGCGGTAGCTTTTGACCTTGAAGAAAAAACCGTATCCGACGTCGTGAAAACTGATTTTGGCTGGCACGTGCTGAGCGTTTCAGGAATTACTGCTGCAAAAGAGCAAGGCTTTGAAGATGTTAAAGAAGACATTCAAAAAACCTTAACTGAAGAGTCTACCCGCTTTATGGCTGAAGAGCTTTCAATTGAGCTGGACAACAAAGTTGGCGAAGGCCTTTCTTTAGAAGAGATTGCAACCGAACTTGGTGTTGGTTTAAAGACTTTTGACCCAATCTCCTCATTCGGCATTACCGGAGACCGTAAAATTCAGGATGATTTGCCACGTGAAGGTAAATTCCTTGGTGAGGTTTTCAAAACCGCTGCAAAAGAAAACTCTTTGCTGGGTACTTTGGAAGACGAGCGTTATTTCGTACTACGCGTCGATGAAATTATCGAGCCTCGCGACCAATCTTTTGAAGAAGCAAAACGCTCGCTTGAAAACATTGTGAAACGTCAGCAATGGTCGGATGCATTGCTCGCCAAATCAAAAGAACTTGTTGGTCAAATTTCTGAAGGTAAAACCTTCGCGGCAGTTGCAGAAGATTTAGGTGTAGAGATTGTCGAAAGTGAATTTGCTTCACGTACCAGCATCAGTTCTTCAAAAACCAGCGAGCGCTACCTTGGTGGTGAAGTGTTTGATGCACCAACTAAAGAGAAGATTATCGCCGCTCCTGCGGGACGCGACTACATTTTAGCTCGTTTGGTTGATGTTCGGGATGTCGCAGACCAGGACCCAGAAGAAAGCCAAAAAGCTGTTACAGGTTTCATCTCGCAAATCCAAAGCGAGCTTAACCAACAGTATCAGGCAAAACTTCGTGACCTTACAGACGTAAGCACCAACCCTGAAGCACTTGAGCGTGCCGTTGAAGCGGCTGCACGAGCAATCGCGCGTCAATAACCAACTTATCAAGAAGGGGCGCACGTTAAACCACCGCGCCCCTTTTTTTGCCTTTGTCTTAGGAACAAAACACCATGCAGCTGAGTTTTTCATCTGGCAATTTTGATGACGCTTATAAAGCTGGCACACCTCAAGTCGCATGGACAGAGGTCAGAGCGGACACAGAAACGCCGGTCTCAGCTTTTTTAAAGCTAACGCACAACTCCTCCGCAAATGCTCATGACGATACTTGCGCGCCCTACTCGTTCTTGCTCGAGTCAGTTGAGGGTGGAAAAGTTTGGGGTCGCTATTCTATCATCGCGATTGAGCCTGACTTGGCTTGGCGTCACAAAGACGGTCAAACCACCGTATGTCAAAACCCGTTGAGCCAAAACCCAATCTATACCCCGTGTCCTGTTGCAGAAACGGTTGAAGATCACTCAGCCCCCTTGGTCTCTTTCAACGCTTTGGTCGAAGCCACTAAAATTGATTTACCAGCGGCGTTGCCACCTATGGCCAGCGGATTGTTTGGTTACATGGGTTATGACATGGTTCGGCACATGGAAAAACTTCCAGACGACACTGTCAAAGTGCTGGATGTGCCTGAAAGCCTGTTTGTTAGACCGACGCTCGTGCTGGTGTTTGACCGCCTACGTGAAACCCTGCTTATCGCAACGCCAGTTTACCCTTCAGATGACTGCTCGTCCGCTCAAGCGCTGGACAAGGCATCAACAAGGGTAGCAACCACGATTGATAAACTTGCGGGGTCGCTTCCGAATTTGGTAGATCCGTCAAGCCCGTCTGATTTGGACTTGGACAAACTGACATTGGCTGGCCCAACATCCAATGTATCAGCTGACGCGTTCCAAAACATGGTTCGAAGCGCAAAGGACTATATTGTCGCTGGTGACATTTTTCAGGTGGTACTGTCGCAAAGGTTTGAGCTACCGTTTAGCCTTTCGCCTTTCTCGCTTTATCGCTCCCTTCGGCGCATAAACCCTTCACCTTATCTGTTCTTTTTGAAATTTGATGACTTTGCAATCGCAGGCTCCAGCCCAGAGGTGCTTGTACGCCTTAAGGATGACGAAGTGACCATCCGCCCGATTGCCGGCACACGCAAACGTGGTGCAGATGACGCGGAAGACAAGGCCTTGGCTGCCGATCTTTTGTCTGACAAGAAAGAACTCGCCGAACACCTCATGCTGCTTGACCTTGGCCGAAATGATGTTGGCCGTGTCGCTAGCATAGGCTCTGTGAATGTGACTGAAGAGTTCAAAATTGAGCTCTACAGCCACGTTATGCACATCGTTTCAAACGTGACCGGACAGCTAGCAGCTGGCAAAACCGCGATGGATGCTTTGGCTGCTGGTTTCCCTGCCGGAACCGTTTCGGGTGCACCAAAAGTTCGCGCCATGCAGATAATCGACGAATTTGAGCCCCATAAGCGCGGCATTTATGCTGGTGCGGTTGGTTACTTTGACTCGCGTGGTGAAATGGACACGTGTATCGCACTGCGCACCGCCGTCATCAAAGACAAAAAGCTGTACATACAAGCTGGTGCGGGCGTCGTCGCTGACTCCGACCCCGTGTCTGAGCACGAAGAATGTTGCAACAAAGCCCGCGCGTTGGTTAGGGCTGCGCAAGACGCGGTTACATACGCAAGGCGTAAGATGAACTGAAAAATTGAGTAGCCTGGACGCTGGATCAGATCCAGCGAAGGGTGAAATACCGCCCCTACCCTTGATTTAGTCAAGGGTCCATGTGTCCGAAGAACTGGACACTGGACTAAATCCAGTGCTGGGAATATCGAACATTCCATTCTTTTGACGGATATCGACTTTGGCTGATTTATTCTTTTACGGCACCTTGCTGGACACTGACATCTTTGAAGGCATTTCCGGCCTAAACCTGTCTGATGTCAAAACTTCCAAAGCCATTCGTATGGGTTTCGCCTGCGAAGGAATGGCAAACTGGCCCTACCCCATGTTGGTCGAAAAACAGGGCGCTGAACTTACCGGTCTGATTTTCCATGACATTCAAGATCCAGCCCTAAGTCGCATAAAGTTCTACGAAGGTGATGAATACGAGTTGGTTGAGGTTGACGTGCATGTCGATGGCAAACCCGCCAAAGCTCGGGTGTTTGAAGGCGGTGCCGCACAAACTTCATCTGGTTTAAACTGGTCACTTGCGAATTGGCAAATGAGCGAAAAGGCAAAGACCATGAAGATCATCAACCTGATGATGCCAAAGTTCACCACACTGTCATACGATGACTTTAACCGCCAGTGGGACGCGTTAGAAGAAGAGCTTTAAGGGCAAGCTTGCATTCTAATACAAAGATATATACCATAAGTATATACCTAGGAGTTACCCTGATGAATTCAATTGCAAAATTATTTATGAATGGTCGGTCACAAGCTGTCCGCTTACCAAAAGAATTTAGATTTGATTCTGATCAAGTTCGCATTCGAAAAGAAGGTTCTGCCGTCATCTTGGAACCAATTCTAGATAATTGGGATTGGTTAACCGACCTTCATGCTATTGGTCCCTTAGACGACGATGTCATTGAAGCGGTCAACGATAAAACCCAAATGCAAGAACGCAATGCCTTGGATATATTTGAGTGAAGTATCTTCTTGATACCAACGCTGTCATCGCCATTTTGAACAACAACGCAACTTTCATTAAAAATATGCGTGTTCATGAACCAAATGATATGGCCGTCAGTTCAATCACAATGTACGAGCTTTATTTTGGCGCCTATAAAAGCCAGCGAACCGAGCGAAATTTGCGCCTGATCAACAAACTTCCATTCACTACTTTAGAACTTCAAGAGCAAGACGGAAAAGCTGCTGGTCTAATTCGGGCAGACCTGGAGAAAAAAGGCACGCCTATCGGGCCTTATGACATTTTGATCGCTGGTCAAGCCGTCGCAAAGTCACTCACGCTAATCACCAACAACACAAAAGAGTTTCAGCGTGTTTCGGATTTAAAAATTGAGGATTGGCAGTAGCGATACTGAATAGGTTAGCCAGCTCCATGTTCATCACGGAGCCTAGCCTTCCAAACCCAAAGGTTATATACATAAGGGTGTGAACCCAATTCACACCCTAGGTTCCGTAACAGGTACGGAACCGTCGAGCGTCAAATCAATCTTCTTTTGGTGCAAGACCAAACAGTTGCTTGCTGTCGATTTTGTGGAAAATCTCGATTATCTCGTACTTCACCAACGGGTCACCGCTGCCTTTGTGAGATAAGGTACGCCACTGATCTTCAGCCATTTTACGCTCTGCGAAAGGCCCCTTAAAGGTCGAGGTTTTCGTCAAAAGGTTTTCAAATGTGAGATCAGCATACTCGCCGCCGACAACGTAAAAGAACTTCTGTGCTGAGTCTGATGTAGTCATAATGCTGGTCTCCTTAATTTCAAATTTTGTGGACCCTAACCGTCTTCCTGAATGAAGGCTAGGTAATAAAAAACAAAAAGAAATTTTTGGCGAGTGGCATTCAGGGAGGAAGGCCCACCCGCCAAAAACATATCCCGAAAGGGAACTTTTAGAACTGCTCTTCTTCAGTAGATCCAGCCAATGCTGTTACTGATGAAACACCGCCCTGAACACAGGTTGTAACGGCGTCGAAGTAACCAGCGCCAACCTCTTGCTGGTGGCTAGAGAAGGTGTAACCACGGTCAAGGTCAGCAAACTCACGCTCTTGAAGCTTAACGTAAGCGGTCATGCCTTCGCGCGCATAGCCGTGCGCAAGGTCAAACATTGAGTTCCACATGGAGTGTACGCCCGCCAGTGTGATGAACTGGTACTTGTAACCCATTGCGCCAAGCTCTTTCTGGAACTTCGCGATTGTCGCGTCGTCCAGATTCTTCTTCCAGTTGAACGAAGGCGAACAGTTGTAAGCCAACAGCTGGTCAGGGTACTTCGCACGGATGGCTTCAGCAAACTTTCGTGCTTCATCAAGGTCTGGCTTCGCAGTCTCACACCAAAGCAAGTCAGCGTATGGCGCATAAGCAAGGCCACGTGAAATCGCTTGGTCGATGCCGTTCTTAACGTAGTAGAAACCTTCAACAGTGCGCTCACCAGTGATGAACTCTGCA
>JBMYWL010000044.1:0-10173 GCA_049607365.1 Alphaproteobacteria bacterium
ACAATTTTTGGCGACAGTTGGTGAGAAAATTCCTTTTGGGATCTTAGTCTTGTCCCATGAAAAAATTTCTTCAAAAATAGAAATAGATATATGCATTGATATGTTTTTATTGGGGAAGTTTGGTTTTTTTCAAGAATATAGTTATTATAAAGGAATACGAAGTAATTTGAATGAAGATTTTGTTAAGGTAGAGCTAGACCGGATTAAGCAATTTATCTCAGTATGGCGATGCAAAGATTTAACAAATTCAGCTATAATTGACGCTTATAACAATAAAACAAAAAATTTGGAATACTGTAATATCAAATTTGATTTGAATATAGAGAAACCCCTGATAGTGGATTGGGAGATGTTTAACAATGGGAGATAATACACAGGTTGCGGTGACAGTGCATTTATCTCTTGCGCGGCAATCGTCATGCTCAGGCCTTTTGTGACGAAAGTGGATATGGGACGTTTGATTTAGCGAACTGTCACAATAACGTTGGCCCAACGATCAATTGGTTTGAAGTTTAAGGCAAGTCGATGACTAAATCAGCTTTCAGCCAAGAACATCGCACGGATTTTCACAGCCTTTTCGAAATGGTTTAACTCGTGGGTTTTAATCCACCATTCAGCCACTTGCATCAACAAGGCCGGGTCATCATTTTTGTTAGCGAAAAACGCGTAAAACGATAAGCCTACGTTTTCACCTTTCTTGGCAATTTTGTCGTCACAAACGCGAACAGCTTTGGCGATGAATTCTGGTGTCAATTGAGTGCTCCGTCGAATGTGTTCGTCTAAGATGGGTGTTTCAGGCCCATGCATAGGGTACGCGCGGATGTAAATCAATTGCACCGCATCAAATCCAAGCTTAAAAAGAACAAAACACCTAATTTGGATTTTCCGCTCATGCTTAAAAACGATCAACTGGACCAGTGGGACCGCGACCATTTTTTTCACGCCTCATCTCATTTGGCTCAACACGCACGTGGTGAAAGCCCCACACGTGTCGTGACCGGCGGGTCTGGCGTTTATATTGAAGATCGGGACGGCGTGCGATCTCTTGATGCGTTTGCGGGGCTTTACTGCGTGAACGTGGGTTATGGACGTCCGGAGATCGCCCAGGCAATCGCCAAACAAGCTGAGGAGTTGGCCTATTACCACTCCTACGTTGGCCATGGGACAGAGGCATCTATCACACTCGCCAAAATGGTGGTGGAGCGCGCACCGTCAAACATGTCGCGGGTGTACTTCGGTCTGTCAGGCTCTGACGCGAACGAGACCAACATTAAGCTCATTTGGTATTTTAACAACATTCTGGGGCGTCCCGAAAAGAAAAAGATAATCTCCAGATGGCGCGGATATCACGGGTCAGGGCTTATGACGGGATCGCTAACTGGGCTGGAGCTGTTTCACAAAAAGTTTGATCTGCCGCTGGCCCAAGTAATCCACACGGAAGCCCCGTATTACTTCCGCAGATCTGACGCAGCTTTAAGCGAGGAGGAATTCTCCGCTGATTGTGCTGCTAAGCTGGAGCAAATGATCATAGCTGAAGGACCAGACACAATAGCGGCCTTCATTGGCGAGCCTGTGTTGGGTACAGGTGGCATCGTGCCACCGCCACGCGGGTATTGGTCGGCCATTCAAGCCGTGCTGGACAAATACGACATTCTGCTGGTTGCGGATGAGGTCGTGACGGGCTTTGGACGACTGGGTACAATGTTCGGTAGCGACCATTACGGTATGAAGCCGGACATCATCACCATCGCCAAAGGTTTGACTTCAGCTTATGCGCCTTTGTCGGGCTCCATCATTTCGGATAAGGTTTGGAAAGTGCTGGAGGATGGCACGGACGAGTTTGGCGCCATCGGTCACGGCTGGACCTACTCTGCACACCCAATTGGCGCAGCAGCGGGCGTTTCCAACCTGAAGCTAATCGATCAGCTCGGCTTGGTTGCCAACGCTGGTCAAATGGGCGCCTATTTGAACGATGCCATGGCCGCTGCCCTTGCAGATCATCCGCACGTGGGTGACGTTCGTGGCGAAGGACTTTTGTGTGCGGTTGAGCTGACGGACGACAAAGCCGCACGCCGTTTGTATGAACCAGCGAACAAAATCGCCCCGCAGATCGTCGCTGAAATGGCGCGGCAGGGTGTCATCGCACGCGCCATGCCTCAGGGAGACATCATCGGCTTCGCTCCACCACTTTGCATCACTAAAGACGAGATCAACACGGTCGTGGCTGTGACGACTGATGCGGTGCAAAAGATGCTGGGGTGAGGGGAGTTTGTTTTGTAACGTCGGGAAACCTTTACAATCACGCACCTTTGCCAGGATCAATCAAGTGTACTTTACATGATTATAACAAATCGAGACGTGGGGCAGACGCTTTAGAAGGTTTGAAAACTTGGTAGCGGAGGAGGGACTTGAACCCCCGACACGCGGATTATGATTCCGCTGCTCTAACCAGCTGAGCTACTCCGCCACAAGAAATCGCGGTTACCATTTGGTGGTGCGATTTGTGGGAACGAATAAAGTCGTTCGCTTGTCTGAAAGACGCCTTGAATTACGACGCTGCAAGACGATAGTCAATTAAGATCTTGCGCAAGGCTGGCAATACGAAATGCATGGGTAAAACCAGAGGCAGATTCAAGGCAAATAAAAAGCCCTGCTAAGTCAGTCACGACCTTGGCAGGGCTTTTGAAAGAGGGTTTGTTCAGGTTTGGTTGGGGGTTAGCGCGGTGTTACATAGTCCAAGCTTACCCAGCCAGAACGGTTGCGGAAGTTAACGCTTAACCAACCGTTTTCAATCGCGCCCAAGGCCACAAGGTCTTTGTAGTTCGCTGGAATGGTGGTGATGGCACGGAAGCTTGTGCCCGGGCCCTCACGCAGACGAAGACTGCCCGTAATGCCTGTTACAGACCAAACTTGTCCGGTGTAGGTTGTGTTGCGAAGCTCTCGCGGTGTGACGACAAAAGTGTCACCAGCGTTTGCTGTGTTGTTGTCCAAGTCAGACAGGCTTCTAAGCTCGTCACGGCTTAGGCCATTCCGTTTAACCCAGCCTTTTACACCAAAGCTGTTCACCTGCCACCAAACTTCACCATTTGAAAATACAGCCTCTAGACCAGTCCAGTTGACTTTCTGGTTACGCTTTAGCGTCAGGTTCGTAGCGCTTAGGTTAGGCTCCTCGCGACCATAAAGCTCATCCACGATTACCGAGTAAGCGCGACCCTTTGACAGAACCTGCGAGTCAATCAACTTTTGACGCTTGTTTTTCTCAGCTTGCTTACGGTTTGCGACTTTTGCTTTGTTTGCTTGAATTTTGTTTTTAATGTCTTGCTTGCTTTTGGTCTGGAAAACCTTTGTGTCGGTTTTCGCAGGAAGCTTAAACACGTCCTGTTGGGATGGCTCTGCCGCTGGTTGGGCTAAGCTGGTACTTGTTGTTGATGTTGTCGCAGATGAGCCGCTGCCGCCCTTAACTTTGAAAGTAGAGCTTGAGTCGACCCAACCTGTGTTGCCGCCGTATGAGACCTTCAACCAGGTTTTGCCGTTCGCGTCTTTGTTTGCGCCACCCGCAGAAGTCACAACTAGGCCGACAGGCACAGATGCGGTTGTAGCGGCTGAACTATCTGGCGTTGCTTTAAGCGGTGCGACACCACCAGCACCTTTAAGAATGATGTAGGATGTTTGTGCAGACGCAGCGGCGGCAAACACAACAACGGTAATAGCGAAGGCTGCAGCTGCAAGCTTGCTCGATACACGGTTTAAAACCGATTTTCCCAAGGTGTTTTTCATTTGTTCAAGGCCCAGACTTATAATTTCTTGACGGAATGTACGGGTGGGCACAGCGGCAACCACCATATATAGTGTGTCTATTTACCCACATATACCATCTATTGTAAATAAGTGATTGACACGGGGCTGTTGAACCGCACGCGAATGTTACACCTGATTTGTTTAAAATCGGTAGAAATTTTCGGCATTTGTGCGGCAGATTGCTTGCTGGTCAGCTGATGTCAGGTCAGAAATCCACGTATCGTAGTCGCACCATATGTCTTTGTAGCTGCGCATAAGCTTATCAACCGGAAAGTTGGAGCCTAACATAAGCCTGTCTGCACCAAACAAATCCAACACGGTTTTGAACAACTCTTGTGCAGAGGTCGCATCCCACTTTGGGTCGTACATTCCAAGGCCCGAAAATTTCAGGAACACGTTGTCCAATTTGGCCAGTTTTGTCAGTTCTTGTCGCCAGTGAACGACGCCAGCTGAACTAAGGTCAAATGGACACCCAGCATGGTTTACTGCAACTGGAATATTCGGATGGTCTGTAATGAGATTAGCTGCAGTTTCCATTTGCTCAGGATACAGCTGAAGATCAAAGCTGAGGTCGCGCTTTTCCAACGAAGCATAGGCTTGCTGCCATTTGTCAGACAGCATTAGGTCAGACTGAACAAAACACAGGTCCGGACGCTGCACTGTTTTACACACAATCTGACGAATGCCACGAAACCTGCTGTAGGTTTTGTGACTCAAGATTGTTTCTTCATACTTGTCGCTGGAAAGATCGACAAATCCAACGATGGCTATGGGGTGATTGTGTGTTTCAGCCTGCTGGCTGATGTAGGCTGTTTCCGTGACGGGGTCTGGAATGCTTGGGTCACACTGTAGGTGTACAGATTTTATCAGCGGTAGCTCAGCGGCGTCCTGCTGTTTAAGCTCTGGGAACTCATAGTTTCGCTGGATAGGGGTTGGATCACCAAAGGGTTTCATTTCGCCGATGCGCTTCAACCAGCCATAGTCCAGCTTGTCCAAATTCCAAAGGTGGTGGTGGGCATCAACGAATGCTTGTTTCATGTGTGACTAATCCTGATATTGACCGGCGGGTCTTAAGCTGCCTACAAGGGCTGTATAAGATGGAGTGTAGTTAGTGAAAAACAAAAAGCCAAATATTCTGATTATCATGTGTGACCAGCTGAACGGAACCCTGTTTCCTGATGGTCCTGCGGACTTCTTACACGCTCCAAACCTAAAGGCTTTGGCCAAGCGGTCCGCCACTTTCACCAACACTTACACTGCAAGCCCTTTGTGTGCGCCTGGTCGTGCATCCTTCATGGCGGGGCAATTGCCCTCACGCACGCGGGTGTACGATAACGCAGCTGAATACGCCTCTGACATTCCAACATACGCTCACCATTTGCGTCGTGCGGGTTATTACACGGGCTTGTCGGGTAAAATGCACTTTGTGGGGCCAGACCAAATGCACGGGTTTGAGGAGCGCTTGACCACTGACATTTATCCGGCAGATTTTGGCTGGACGCCAGATTACCGTAAACCGGGTGAACGCATTGACTGGTGGTATCACAATCTTGGTTCTGTTACCGGGGCAGGTGTGGCCGAAATATCCAACCAAATGGAATATGACGACGAAGTTGCTTATCATGCAGAGTTAAAGCTGTATGAACTCGCGCGTCTAAAAGACACAGACGCTGACAGACCATGGAGTTTGACCGTAAGCTTTACGCACCCACACGATCCATACGTCGCACGAAAGAAATTTTGGGATTTGTATGAAGATTGCGAACATTTAGAGCCTGAACAAGCGGAGATTGGATTTGAAGATCAAGACGCTCACTCCAAACGTTTGTATCTTGCCAATGACTACACCAAATTCGACATTCAACCTGAAGACGTGCGCAGATCACGCCGCGCTTACTTTGCCAACATTTCTTACCTAGATGAAAAAATTGGCAATTTGATTGACCAGTTAAAACGTCTGCGAATGGATGACGACACGATCATCGTCTTTTGTGCTGACCACGGTGACATGTTGGGTGAAAAGGGCCTTTGGTTTAAAATGAGCTTTTTCGAAGGCTCGGCACGGGTGCCGTTCATGATAGCGGGTAAAGGCATAAAAGCTGGAAACCACGACACCCCCGTCTCAACCATGGACATAACCCCGACACTTGCAGATTTAGCCGGTATTGATTTGGCGGAAGTCTTACCGTGGACCGATGGGGAAAGCGTTCTGCCCATGACCAAAGGCGAAACAAGAACATCGCCTGTGTTGATGGAATATGCAGCCGAAGGGTCATACGCGCCGTTGGTGGCCATCCGTGAAGGTAATTTCAAGTACATCCATTGTGAACTTGACCCACCGCAGTTATTTAACCTGGCGAATGATCGGCATGAATTACGGAATTTGGCAACTGATCCGGAACATCAAGCGGTCTCAAACAGTTTTGCGGCTGAAGTTGAAAAACGTTGGGACTTGGAACGTTTTGACCAAGAAGTGCGACAAAGCCAGGCGCGTCGATGGGTTGTTTATGAAGCGCTTCGAAACGGGGCGTATTTCCCCTGGGAATTCCAACCGCTTCAAAAAGCGTCAGAGCGTTATATGCGCAACCACATGGACTTAAATGTGTTGGAAGAAAACAAACGTTACCCAAGGGGGGAGTAAACAGATGTCACACCGCATTCGTGTTTTTGTATCAATTGTGTTTATGTGTTTCGTTTCGTCGTTTGGCGCACACGCGCAAGGCCTAAACAGTCGCGAAGACAAAAGCGGCGGCTTTAAAGCCCTGACTTATAACCAGCTGGCGACGCTGTTCACTGGCAACACACTTGTTGGACGTTTTGTCGACGGGCAGGGCATTTGGGCAGAGTACCTAAGTCCGACCGGAAACGCTGTGTTTGCCTCCAGCATAGACGGGTCGGTCAAGGGCAGATGGGGTGTAAACAAACAAACGGTCGAGCTTTGTTTTGTCTTTGACATTGAGCCCAAGAATGTGTGTTATTTCGTAGAAAAACACAATGAAACCAACACCTTAATGCTCGTTGAGAGCAAGACCGTTGAACGGTATTTTTTGATCGAGCACGTGTGCGTGGGGGATTTGTTTGGCCTTGGTGGTCCAAACCCGACGTTTGGAAAACAAGCAACACCATGTCAAAAGTTGAATGGTGGATAGGATGCAGACAAGCTTTACAACAAATTCGGCTGCTCTTGAAAATCCCTTACCCCTTCAAGTTCCAGCAGGAAGTTTTTGACACCTAAACCGCCAGAAAAGCCGCCAATTTGACCACCTGCAGCCACGACACGGTGGCAAGGGATAATGATCGGCAAGCGGTTCGCACCATTGGCAAGTCCAACAGCCCGGAAAGCGTTGGGGTTGCCAATGCGTCTGGCCAACTCACCGTAGGTTATAACGGTGCCGTATGGAATTTCACATAGGGCTCGCCACACGCTTTGTCGAAATGGAGTGCCGTGAAAGCTGAGGTTAAGGTCAAACGTAGATCTTTTTCCTCCAAAATATTCGTCTAACTGATGACGTACGTCGTTGAATTCATCCGGCTTTTTCACCCAGCCATCTTTTGGTTCATAAAAATCTTTGGCAGTTGGAAAATTTAGATGGTGTAAGTCTTTCCCGTCACCAGCCACAAGTATGTCGCCAAGTGGGGACTGTATAAAATCATAATACATCATTGTGTGGACTTTCGACGTTTGAGTTCGGTTGGGGGCATGCGATACACATCAACAAAAGCGGAATTGAAACGACGGAGACTTTGAAACCCGGATTGAAAGGCAATTTCGGTTATGGGCAGATCGGTTGAGTCGAGCAAGCGTTTGGCTTTTTGAATGCGGCGTGTTTTCGCAAGCTGTGTTGGGCTTATGCCCAAGTGCTTTTGAAACAGGCGTGATAGTTGACGCCCGCCAATGCCCAGACGCTCTGCCAAGTTGTCCACAGTACCTGTGTCCAACGCACCATCTTCGATAAGTTTTAGCGCGCGATCAACCGTTGTTTGCGTACCGTTCCAAGCTGGGCTGAAGGGTGCGGTTTCTGGACGACAGCGCAAACAAGGGCGATACCCATCTTGCTCTGCGGCGGAAGCGGTGGAGTAATAAGAGACGTTTTTCTCCAACGGTGGGCGAACGGGGCAAACTGGGCGGCAATATATCCGCGTGGTTCTGACCGCTGTGAAAAAACGTCCGTCAAAAGATGCATCACGCGACATGCGTGCTTTTTGGCAGGTTTCGATGTTCAAAAATGACTGGCTCATGCACCTGTTTTATCAACACACATGGCAGAGGTCGACAAATCAAAATGAATGAAGTCCGAAATTGACGAGTATGGTTGTGAAACTTCCGTATGTTTGATTAAAGAAGTTTAGGGAAAAGGAACACACCTAATGAAAATGACACTACGCGACTGGGTTATGTTGGTTGGTCTTTCCGTCATTTGGGGTGGAGCATTTTTCTTCGCAGCGGTTGCGGTAAAAGAAGTACCGCCTTTAACGACTGTATTGTTGCGCGTTGGAATTGCCGCTCTTTGTTTGTGGGTGTATTATGGATTGCTCGGCAAAATAATAAAGATGACGCCCAAGCTGATTGGCGCTTTCATTATTATGGGTTTGATTAACAATGCCATTCCTTTCAGTTTGCTGTTTTGGGCACAAACATCAATCTCCAGTGGATTGGCGTCAATTCTGAACGCAACAACACCCATCTTCGCCATTCTTGTTGGACACTTTGCCTTGGCAGACGAGCGGATGGCAGTGAACAAGGTGTTGGGCGTTGTTTTGGGCATGATTGGCGTAGCAGTTCTTATCGGCGTTGATGCACTGAATGTTCAAAGTACAGCGACGTGGGGCATGTTGGCGTGTTTAGGTGCAGCTTTATCATACGGTTGCGGTACAACCTTTGGCAGACGCTTCAAAGCCATGGGCATAGAGCCTGGCATGGTCGCACTT
Source organism: Alphaproteobacteria bacterium (assembly GCA_049607365.1). Classification (GTDB taxonomy): domain Bacteria; phylum Pseudomonadota; class Alphaproteobacteria; order UBA7985; family JBMYWL01; genus JBMYWL01. The sequence goes on from JBMYWL010000044.1 coordinate 8,728, forward strand.
GGTCAGCTTTCAGGTGCAACGTTGGTTCTTTTGCCAGTTGTGTTCTGGATTGACCAACCGTGGACAATCGATATGCCATCTTGGGCTGCCATCGGTTCCATTCTGGGGCTTGCTGTATTGGCATCTGCTTATGCCTATTTACTATATTTCAAAATTCTGGCCTCTTCCGGTTCAGTTAACGCGACTTTGGTGACTTTGCTGGTTCCCGTAAGTGCCATATTGTTAGGCACTTTCATTTTGGGCGAACAGCTGGCGACCAAACACTTCATTGGCATGGGGATTATTGGCTTGGGACTGTTGGCTGTGGATGGTCGTTTGTTAACTTGGGCTAGAAGCAAAATATAAGGCGATTGAATATGTTATCTGATGAAAACCAGCTAAGAGACCCGTACGATTCCATCCACACAAACGGGTGGCGTGAATTCATGTGGGTGCTTGTTTTGACATGTGTCGCATCAACAATTTTGTTTACTGTTTACGAACAAACACTGCTTCCGAAGTGGTTGATGATAGGTTTGACCTTGATTGTTGCGGTTACCCTTGGTCTGGGAGCTAGGCGCTTGGTAAAAGGTCCCAAACCCAAAGGGCAGGATGAGATTGCTTTTGAGATGCAAGCGCGCATGGAAGCTGAAAAAGAAGAAAAAATACGCCAAGCAAGGAAATCGGGTGAATTCGACCGCTGGAAAAAGTAGTGTCTGACCTTTGAGTTCTATTGAGGTAAATGTCTAATAAGATTGTCAAAAATCAGGTTTTATGATTAAGTGAGCCTATATTGGTGTTTTTCTTTTAATGGTACTTTTAATATTATGACGCTTGCCAAGCTTTCCAAAGCTAAACCAAAATGGCGTGCAAAGGCCCAAGCGAACTTGGCCGAGCTCGTAAACAATGGTGTGACCGTTTATGGTGTCCGAGGTGACGGATCATATGTCGCAAGGTCATCCGAAGGTGAGCGCGTTTTAAGTTCAGTTAATGCCGACGGTTCAATTAGAGCAAAGACGACTAGATCCAATAATGACGGCGTCTCGAATGCCAGAAAAAAACAGTCGAAAACCAACGTGCCTCTTGGGCGTTTGCACAACTATAAATGAACGATCCAAAACTAATCATTGTCGCAGGGGTGAATGGGTGTGGCAAATCTACCCTAACACGTAGTAAAAGATTTAGAAATACACCTGTTATAGACCCAGACGCAATTGAAAAAGAAGCTCTTAACAACCTTCAGGCTGGTGGAAGGTTCATTGGTGGGCGAGAAGCCAAGAGACTAAGGTCTTCATATTTCATGGACAATAAGAGCTTTGTCATTGAAACGACCTTGGCGGGCCAAACAATTTTCAAAACAATCGATGAGGCTTTATCCAGAGGCTATTTCGTTGAATTGCATTACATCTATTTGCTTGATATTGCGGTGTCGGTTGATCGTGTGAAAACAAGGGTCATGGCAGGTGG
>JBMYWL010000045.1:0-2166 GCA_049607365.1 Alphaproteobacteria bacterium
GCGAAACCAGCTGTCACCGAATGAACGCTTGGAGCGCCTGTTGGACCCGGGCATGCCGTTCTTACGGCTGCATTCGGTCGCGAATTATCTTGTCGAAGATGAAAACCCGGAAACCTCTGTCGCGGGTGCCAGCATGATTGTTGGCATTGGCTTCGTCAAAGGGGTTCGTTGTGTGGTGTGGTCAGATGACTCTGGCATAAAAGCTGGCGCCATGACGGTCAGCACAGCCCCAGTTTCACTCAGCATTCAGGAAATGGCCATGCGACAAAAACTGCCGCTTGTGCATTTGGTTGAAAGTGCGGGTGCGAACTTGGTCGACTTTCTGGTTGAAAGCTGGATCGGCGCGGGGGAGGTGTTTAGAAACCTTGCCACCATGAGCGCCATGGGTTTGCCAACCGTGTCAGTGCTTCATGGTCCGTCCACCGCTGGTGGGGCTTATATGCCGGGCATGTCAGATTATGTCGTGGGCATAAAAAACAACGGCTTGGCGGCGTTGGCGGGTGCGGCGTTGGTAAAGGCCGCGACGGGTGAAGAAGTTGAAGAACGGGAATTGGGCGGCACAGAAATGCACGCATCTGTTTCAGGTGTGGTGGAATACCTTGCTGAAGACGATGCCCATGGTATTGAAGTTGCGCGGGACCTGATGCAGCATTTGGATTGGAACAAAAACACCAACCTGCCGCCACGAAATTCGTTTGATGAACCCGTTCATAGCCCAGACGAGCTTGCTGGTGTGGTTCCGGTTCAATACAAAACGCCATATGACATGCGCGAGATTTTGCTGCGTATTTGTGATGGTTCAGACTTCATGGAGTTCAAACCCGGCTTTGGTGTTACGACCGTGTGCGCTCAAGCGTCAATTATGGGTATTCGTTGCGGCATAATCGGTAACAATGGCCCAATCGATCCGCAAGGCGCCAACAAGGTTGGGCAATTCATCCAACTGTGCGACCAGTCAGATACACCGTTGATTTTCCTGTCAAATACCACGGGCTTTATTGTTGGTACAGACAGCGAGCAAGCGGGCATGATTAAGCATGGTGCCAAAATGATTCAAGCGGTGACGAACGCTCACGTGCCAAAAATCACGCTGTACATCGGTGCTTCATTTGGTGCCGGAAACTACGCCATGTGTGGTTATTCTTATCGTCCGGATTTTCTGTTTTCGTGGCCAAACGCACGCACAAACGTTATGGGTGGTGAACAGGCAGCTGGCACCATGAAGACGGTTGCCGAAGCGGGTGCCAAAAAACGCGGTATAGAGGTTGATCAAGAAAAACTGGCACAACAATCCGCGACAATTGAAGCGCATTTCACGAAGCAAGAAAGCGCGTTTTATTGCTCTGGACGTGTTTTGGACCACGGCATTATCGACCCGCGCGACACACGGAATGTGCTGGGTTTTGCGTTGGAAACCTGTCTGGAAGGTCGCCACAGAACCTTGCGCCCGAACAGCTTCGGCGTGGCGAGGTTATAAACCATGCCAAACGCAGTCCAGCTGGAAAAAGATGGTTTTTGGGTCACCTTGTGGTTCAACAAACCAGAAAAACGCAACGCTTTTACAGCTGATTTATTGGTGGAACTTAAACAAGCGCTTGTTGAGCTGCGTGATGATAAGTCTGTTCGCGGCATAACCATTCGGGGCAGGGGCGGTTTCTTCTGTGCTGGTGGTGACTTGAAAATGTTCAAGGATACCCTTGCAGGAGGTGGAGAACGCCAAGCTGTAATAGACACATCTTGCCAAATTGCCGAGATTTTGGATTTGGTGAACACCATGCCAAAACTGGTGGTGGTTCTGATTGAGGGTGCCGCGATGGCCGGTGGATTTGGCCTTGCTTGCTGTGCTGATGTTGTCATTTGCCAAAACAGCGCCAAATTTGCGATGACCGAGACAACCTTAGGGCTAAGTCCGGCCCAAATAGCGCCGTTTGCAATTCAAAAACTGGGGTATTCAACCGCACGTATGCTCATGTTGACCGCCGCTCGTTTTAACGGGCAAGAAAGCTTGGCCTACGGGTTTGCAAACTATACAGCTAATACCTGTGAAGAGCTGGAAGAAATTGAGCAAAAACTGCGTGATCAACTACGAAATTGCGGTCCCGAAGCCATAGCTGCGACGAAAGACCTGTTGTTGAAGCTGCCAGCATTGGACCGGAATGAAGCCAT
>JBMYWL010000045.1:2176-9979 GCA_049607365.1 Alphaproteobacteria bacterium
ATACCGCCGCAGATAATTTTACCGACTGCGTCTTGTCAGATGAAGCACGTGAAGGACTTTCCAGTTTCTTTGACAAGTCAAAACCATCATGGGCTAAATCCTAACGAGTTGAGCATTGCGCCGATTTTACTTTATTTACTGTAAAGAAAGTATTTTATTACTTTGTGAATAAGTTTGAATTGCGCAGGGTTACTTATTTTGCTACCTTAATACGCGTGTATTCTACCCACGCTTAGGAGCGTACTTTGGACCCTCGACGTTTAAAAAGTCGTCAGAAATTGAAGGACGGGTTGTTATCGCTCCTTGATCAAAAACCCTTAAATCAAATATCGATTGAAGAGATTTCAGCGAAATCTGGCGTGTCACGTCCAACCTTTTATTCTAATTTCAATAATAGCAGTGAAATTATAAAGGAGCTAATTGATCAAAGCTTCGCGTCATATAAGGAATTGTTGGACCAAAGGTTCGTGTTGGAAAATACAAGTTCCGGTGATCTTTTGCGGTCTTATTTTGCATACCTATTCGAATTGATTTTAGCAGACAAAAAGCTGCTTTCAATTGCCCTGTCAGGGCGCGCAGGCTGTGATGCATTGACCGTTGCACACGAACACATCGTAGCGATGTTGCCATCAGCCGTTTTAAGCGGAGAGGCCTTTTCTGATACTGACCCGCGACACGTTTATTTGTCGTGCGGTTTTTGCGGTATCGTTAAGTTTATTTGTGAAAATAAGTTCCGTTTAACCGCGGATGAAATGGCAGATCACGCACTAATTTTCGTAAAAATCGGCCATCATGCGGAACACTAGGTAGGGTCGGTCTGATCTTTCAGTTGCATGGACGACAAGTGTTGCGCTAAACCTTTCCCTGTGATCTATGAAGCTTAGATTTTGAATTGTAAGCTTAGAGGCGACAGATGTTCGACACCAAACTGGGTCTTCTTGATGAAATTCGTGACAAGTTTGCACACGTTGACACGTGTCCGTTTCAAGGGCCACGCGTCTTTTTTGAAAATGCTGGTGGTGCGCTAACGCTGAAGTCCGTTGTTGAAAAATCGGCCGAATTCACGGCAATCCCTGACAATCAGGGTCGCGACAACCCAGCGGCTCATGCACTTGTTGACCTGATCAATAAATCCAAACAAGACATGCGTGTTTTCATGAACGCAAGCAAAGGGCAGGTGTTCGTGGGGGAAAGTGGGACAGAGCTTTTGTTCCGTCTTATTCGTACAGCGGTTTTGGGTTCTGGTAAGGGCGGCAATGTTGTCAGTTCTACCTTCGAACACCCGGCTTCAAGAAGTGCTGCGATACGTTGGGCAGACGTTGCGGACAAGGAACATCGGTTGGTCCCGCATGATGCAGAACGTGGCATTGTGACCGCCGAAGCTTACATGCCATATGTCGATGCAGAAACCCGCGTTGCAACAATTCTACACACATCTCCAGTGACAGGCATGGGGGCAGATGTAGTCAGCATCGTGAAGGCCATTCGCGCTGTGTCGCCCGATTGTTTCATAATTGTCGACGGCATTCAGCACGCAGCGCACGGGCACATCGACATCGACGCTTATGACATTGATGGATACACAATCTCCCCATACAAAGCCTTTTCCAGACACGGGTACGGCGTCGCTTGGATTTCGGATCGTTTAGCCAAATTGCCGCATGACATGTTGATTGGTGCGCCGGGTGAGCCGTGGGAAATGGGAACACGTGACACGGGCGCTTATGTTACGTTTTCAGAAGTGGTTTCATATTTGGAATGGTTGGGCGGGAATTTTTCTGACAGTACAGACCGCCGCAAAAAAATTGAAGCCGCAGCGACCGCAATTCACGCGCATGAAAAGTCGCTTTGTGACGCCATGTTGTTTGGCACTGGTAACCTGAAGGGTCTTTCAGAAATGCCGGAAATTCAGGTTGTTGGCGGCGTAGATAATCCAGCACGTGAAGGGTTAGTTTCCATTACGGTTAAAGGCCAACAGTCAGCAGACGTGGTGACAAAGTTGAACGAGCAGGGCATTCGAACTCACGTTCGAAAGGCTGATCACTATTCTGCCAGTGTGCTGGAACCTATGGGGCTTGAAACCTGCATCCGCGTTTCCATGTGTCATTATAATTCTGAGCAAGAAGTGGCGAAGTTTTTAACGGTCATGCAGGAAATTGTTGCTTGATGTAATGTGCTGTTTTTAAAAGCGTGCCACACCATTTTGCCCTTCAATACAAATTTCTTGGACTTGCGTCCTCGCGATTCACTCAGGACGACGGGTTTGGTATCTGCTTTCCAAGGCTCATAAGCTGTTTTGCGGCGTTTACTGTAAATAATCACAACGTTTGATCCCCGCATTTATTGCGGGGTCCATTATAACCACCAAGCCTAGAATGGACCCCGGAATGGATCCGGGGATCGATGGTTTTTGGCGTTCAACTTTAAACGTGATGTAGCAAGTGGCTCACAACGTAACTGTCGGTTCGAGTGATTTGTAAGGGCCGAGGGCCCGCGCGAATTGTATCGAGAACTTGTTGCAGCCGGACCAGCTTCGCCTAGACACCCGTGAATATGTCGCGGCTTGACGTACGATTACACATCTAAAGCTCTATAAATAGAAAGATGTCTTGTTCTCAAATGAATTGGAGCTGCTAATGAACCGAAGCTTAACCTTTGGCCTGTTTTTTCTTGCGGTGTTTTTGCAAGCGGGTGCTTACGGATTGACGTTCATGTTGCCGCGTTTGTTTGAAAGCTTTGGTGCGAACGAAAAAGTCGTGGGTTACATGTTATTTGTGACCACTATCTCCACCTTATTAACCGTTTATTACGCGGGACATCTGTCCGATGCGTTCGGGCGTGTCAGAATGCTGTCAATCGCATGTGTTGCCATTGCGCTTGCGCTCGCGTCTTACGGGTTGGCAGATGGCGTGGGCTTCCTGTTGTTCGAAGCAAGTGTGTTACTGGGTTTTGGTTGGGGACTGACTTATGCCTTGGGGCCGGTCGTGCTTTCCAGAATGGTGACATCTGAAGAGCGGGTGCGTTACTTTGCTATGCTGTCAATAGGCGTCATGGCGGGCTTTGGTTTGTCACCCGTTCTGGCTTCTGTTCTGGAACAGTCGGGCTACACAGTTAATGACGCGTTTTATGTCACAGCTGTTCTTTGCGGTGTGTCCGCCGTTCTGTTTTCGGCACTCATCGGACCGGTTCGCAGTCACGCGCTACAAGGGCAAGTCGAGGGTAAATCCAGCTTGTCCCTAAGCGCAGTTAAGCAAATTTTGTCCTCAAAAGCACGCTTGCCAGTTGTAATGGTGTGTTTGGGTGCAAGCGTTTTCGCGGGCATGAACAATTTCCAGACCGTCTTTGCTGATGAACGCGGGCTTGATTACGCGTCGTATTTCTTAATATACACACTTACCGTGGTCATCTTTCGGGTGGCGTTGGCGCGTTTCAAGGGCGGTTCAAACCCTTATCTGACCATCGCCCTGTTGCAATACGTCATGTGCGCAAGCGTTGTCATTTTCATGTTCATTGGCGGAAACGTCGGCTTGTATTGGCTGGTGGCGTTCTTGTTTGGCATTGGTTACGGCGTGTCTTACCCCGTGTTGGTTGCCATGGCCGCAAGTGACGCAGGTGAAAACTTGATGGCGCAAACGCTTCAGTTGTTTGCTTTGTCTTATTTCATTGGCATTTTTGCCTTCCCACTTGTCGCGGGCTGGCTGATTGTCGAGCTTGGTTCTGTGTCCGTGTTGATCGTCGTCGCTGTTTTGGCTGCAATCGAAGCATCAATGGCACTTCGCAGGGCAATTTGAAGTTAGGAAACTAGCTTCAAAAATAATTCATCTGCTTCTTGGCGTAACCCTTGCTGTATTGAATTTGAAGGGGCGTTTTGTCCTTGTCCAAATTCTGATACAATAAATTTATCAAGCTCAGCAATTCGGGGGCCTAAACCAAGTTCGCGTGTAACCGATTTTTGTTCGATCAATTCACCTATCAAGTTGATAAAATCAGGTTCCAAAAAAGGGGTAAGTCCATTGACCAGCTCTTGCAAATTCATTGGTAGCGGTTTGTCTTTGAGATTTCGCAACCAACACAAAGCTAATGCAGGGCGTAATACATAAAAATATTTTTTTAGCTTAACCTCACTTTTGTCTGCAATGCTACGGTTCCATTGACCTTGTCCCAAGTGCCAATAGTGATAATGCGAAGCAACAGTTGCGTTTAATTTAACTGCAAATTGATTGAGCAGGTCAGCTTTCGGGCTCCATTTGTAGTGAATTGGGCTTCTTATCCACTCAAGTGCCACTGGGTTTGGTTTAAGCAATAAATTTAGTGTTTTGCGCAAATCCCAACCACTGATATCCAGCTCATCATCTATTGGTAATTCGATTACATCGCGCTTTGGTAATAAGCTAAGGTACCAATCCTTTGGGTGTTGGTAAACAAAGCGCACATCGTAGTCGCTATCAGGAGATGGGAATCCCCATGCACGGCTACCACTTTCAATTGCAAACAGAACTTCAACATAATGCTTCTCTTCAATTTGTGCAATTTCAGAGATGATAGTGGCTCTAAACTCTTGCGAAATGCTTGATTCAAATTTAGATAAAGCCATAGATAAAGAACTCACAACTAATTATTTATAACAACAGGATACAAGGACAATACCAGCAGTGTCGCCATTGTATAGTTAAAGGCGCGCAGGCGTGTTTCATTGGTCAAAAAACGCTTCATTTGTTGACCCAAAATGGTCCAGCAAGAAACAGTCGGCAGGTTGATACACCCCAGAATGCAAGCGATAATAAACAAGGATTTGAAGCTGGTATCGGGCGTGTAAATCGTAATGATTGATAAAGCCATACTCCAAGCCTTTGGATTGACCCACTGGAACAATGCGGCTTGCACAAAAGTAAAAGGTTTGCCCTTGACCTCTCCAGATTTTGGCGCAGAAGCGTTGGCGATTTTCCACGCCAAATATAGTAAGTAAGCGACACTACAGAATTTCAAAATCGTGTTAGCGATTGGGTAGGTTTCAAATAGCTGATTTAGGCCCAAACCCACCAAAACAACCATGAAAATGAACCCCAAGCCGATGCCCAGCATGTGCGGAATGGTGCGTCGAAAGCCAAAGTTAGCACCTGAGGCCATTAGCATCAGGTTGTTCGGGCCAGGTGTTGCGGTCGAAACGAAGGCGAAAAGAATGAAGGCTGTTACTAATTCGTATGTCATTCCAAAAGCCTATGACGCATGTCGAAAACCAAGCAACTTAAGTCTTGCAGCTGTGCTATTTGATTTTTGCTAAGTAGGATTTGTTGAATTCGCGGTAGCCTTTTGCCGTCGATTGCAAATGCTCTTGGGTTAGATCATGCAATTTAGGTAAGGCGTGAAAGGGAACACTCGGCATGGCGTGGTGTTCGGCGTGGTAAGGCATGTTCCAAGCCAAGCGACGCACCAAGGCCGAGGTAAATGTTGTTCGTGTGTTGACGAACATGTTCTCAACAAACGGACAGCGTCCGTGTTCAGCCAACAAATACAAACGCAAAAACGGCTGGCCAATTAAAAGCGGAATGACCCACAAATACAAAAGTGCCGTGCTTTGAAATATGAATTGAAGAATGAAAATCAGCACATAAAGCTTCAAAAATATGCGGCTTTCAACGCGAACCTTATCGATTGCGGTGTTCGGAATATAAGGCTCGGATATTTTCCCAGATGCATTTTGGACCAAGGTTTTTAGCTGGGAAACCCATGTAGGAATGCCCGAAACATGAAGCATATATTCGCTGCGCGTTTCCGGTTTTGGCGTTTGCAGTTCGGGGTCACGCTTTGGGTCTTGCGTGTGACGGTGATGAGCGAAGTGAAAATAGCGAAACCAAAGCGGTGGAATTAACAGCAAAAAACCGCAGATGTAACCAAGGTATATATTTATACTTTTGCTTCGAAACGCCGTCGCGTGAAGGGTTTCATGAAGCAAGGTGAACAAAAAAATCAGGCATATGCCTTGCGGGATCATCAAAAACTGCCATCCGGGCACGCGTATTTGAATCAATGCCCCCACAAAAACGAGGGTTAAAGCGTGAAAAAGCAGGTGTAACAGCCCTTTTTTGTTAGACTTAAGGGTCATTTCGCGCCGTTGATCCGCACTTAAAGAGGCGATAAATTGCATATGATCCACTGTTTTCTCTCTTGTTCATTCTTGGTTTGACCCACACTTTGGTTCACCAAACTTTTGAGTAACATGTGCCTTATCAATTTACACGTTAGATCCCAAAGCCGTGAAGGGCCTTGTTCGAGCATGGTTTTCAAGGCATGTCAGATGTAAGACTTAGCACGACCATTTAACAGGAGCATTTTAAAATGCGCAAAATTCTGACGCTTTCGACCCTTGTCGCGACGGCCATCATCACGGGCACTTTGTCAATGGGGTACCACTCCAAAACAACGCCACAAGCGCAGTCCGGCGCGAGTGCCATTTTTGCTGGCGGTTGTTTTTGGTGTGTTGAAAGTGACTTTGACAAATTACCAGGCGTTGTCGCCACCACAAGTGGTTATGCAGGTGGGCATTTGGACAACCCGACTTATAAAAGTGTCACGCGCGGCAATTCCGGTCATTACGAAGTCGTGAAAGTTGATTATGATCCATCGCGCGTGTCATATGACAAGTTGCTGGAGGTGTTCTGGCACTCGGTCGACCCGACGGATGATGGCGGGCAGTTCTGTGACCGCGGCCAGTCGTATCAAACAGCGATCATTGCCCTAAACGAGCAGCAAAGATACGCCGCATTAAACTCCAAACAACAGCTTTTGAATGCGGGCTATGACATTGCAACACCTGTTTTGCCTGCCGCGACTTTCTTCCCAGCTGAAGATTACCATCAGGATTATTACCTGAAAAATCCGGTACGCTACAAATATTACCGCTACTCCTGTGGTCGAAACCAACAAGTTCAACGCGTTTGGGGTGACATGGCTTACAAAGGCCTACCCAAATAAAAAATATTGTCCTTACCCCGAATTGAATTCAGGGTAAGGGTTTCCTTGCGATAATCTACGTAAGATTAACCGCGCTTGTTGATGTAGTGTTGGTGATACTCTTCCGCTGGCCAGAAATCTGGTGCCGGGGTAACTTCAGTGACAACATTCGCACCAAGTGCGGCAATCTTGTCCTTCGCAATGTCGGCTTGCTCGTTCGAGTGTGTGAAGATGGCGCTGCGGTACTGGTCGCCGTGGTCTGGACCTTGACGGTTCATTTGGGTTGGGTCGTGAATGTTGAAAAAGAAATCACAAAGTGCACCAAAACTGACGACGTCTGGGTCAAACTCCAGTTCGGTCACTTCGGCGTGGCCCGTATCGCTGTAGCAAATGTCTTTGTATGTCGGGTTGGTGGTTCGCCCGCCCGTGTAGCCAACGGTTGTCTTCGTCACACCTTTAAGCTCGTCAAAAAGCTGTTGAGGCTTCCAGAAGCAGCCGGCTGCAAATGTTGCTTTTTGTGTCATGTTGGTTAAACCTTTCTGGCAATAGATTGCTGTTTTCCATATATGGGGAACACGCCACAAATTACAAACGGGAACAGGGTTTTGGCCGCTTCATCATCAAAAAAAGTTGTGATTGCCGCGTTGGCGGGTAACGGCGCGATTGCGATTGTAAAATTCATCGCCGCTTTCATCACTGGGTCATCGGCCATGTTGTCAGAGGCTATTCACTCCGTCGTTGATACATCAAACCAAGGTCTGTTGCTGTATGGCATGAAAAAAAGCCAAAAGCCCGCTGATGATGCGCACCCTTATGGCTACGGCATGGAGTTGTATTTTTGGGCTTTCGTTG
>JBMYWL010000046.1:0-9936 GCA_049607365.1 Alphaproteobacteria bacterium
GCATTGCTGTAGCTTACTTCACCATTTGGCGAAGCTTCATCAAAAGCAATCCATTGAATATATTCAGTCGGCACGTTTCCATATTTTAATTTGCCATCGCTTTTTAAACCAAAACGATGATAATATCCTGGATCGCCGATTAGAACACAGCCAGATGCACCCTTGGATTTAATGTGCTCAAGGCCACTTTCAACTAATTTACTTCCGATGCCCTTGTGTTGTTGATCCGGCGCGACCGAGATTGGCCCAAGACCAAACCAAGTGCCCGTTTCACTTTCAATCTTTACTTCAGAAAATGCAACGTGTCCCACAATCTTTGTGTAACTCTTGGCCACCAGAGATAAAGACAAATCGCCTTGATCTCTCAATTGGGTAAGAATTATTGATTCAGCCGTGTTGTTTTCAGGATCCTTTGAAAACGCTTGGTTTGTAAGCCGCGAAATTGGTTCGATATCTGACGGTGTTTCGTTGCAAATGTCGATCTTCATTCTTAACACCGTCTAGTTCATAGAGATTGACGGTGCAGCGGGACGTTGGTTTGCGTTTTCCAGACCATCCCATAAAACCTTAGCAATGTTTTGGTAAGCTTTGGCAGCAGGGCTATCTGGTAAGCATGAAACAACGGGTGTTCCAGCGTCAGTTTTTTCACGAATGTCCATGACCAGTGGTAACGCGCCAAGGAAAGGAACCTTCAGCTTTGCAGCTTCTTTTCGTGCACCATCGTGCCCGAATATGTTGCTGGTTTCCCCACAAGAAGGGCAGGTGAATTGGCTCATGTTTTCGATTAAACCCAATATTGGCACATTAACCTTTAAAAACATGTTGATGCCTTTACGCGCATCCAGCAACGCCAAGTCTTGCGGTGTGGATACGATAACAGCACCGGACAAAGGAACGTTTTGCGCCATGGTAAGTTGTGCGTCACCTGTGCCTGGCGGCATGTCCACAACAAGCACATCTAACTCGCCCCATGCGGCATTATAGATCATTTGTTGAAGTGCTGACTGCACCATTGGACCACGCCAGATCATAGGCGTTTCTTCACCGACCATAAAACCGATAGACATGACCTTAAGGCCAAAAGCCTCCAGCGGAATAATCGTTTTTCCATCTGGCGAGTGCGGCTTCTTTCCGCTGAGACCCAAAGCACGTGGTAGTGAGGGGCCGTAAATGTCGGCGTCCAATATGCCGACCTTCAAACCTTGGCTGGCCAAAGCTGCGGCCACATTGACACTTGTTGTGGATTTTCCGACGCCGCCTTTACCGCTTGCTACAGCGACGATGTGTTTCACGCCTGTAAGCTCACGTTTTCCTGAAGTTGGTGGTGTCGCCTTTGGTGCAGCCTCTTTCGAGGCAGTGGTTGCTGTGGTGGAATTGGACGCGTCAGCGGTCAAAACCGCGGTGACATTTTTCACACCAGTTAAGGACAGCAGCTCGGTTTCAATAGCCTTGCGAACACGTTCCATAGGCTGTGCATGGATGGCCTTAATTTCGATTGCAAAACCCACGTTGCCATCCTGTACGACCAAACCGCTTATCATGCCAGCTGAAACCAAGTCAGATGCTGACCCCAAAATTTCTTTGGGTGTTGGTACAGTTGCAATTGTCGACAAAACCTGTTCGCGGGTTAAAGTGCTCATGACATGGCCTTAGTTCAAAAAATACGTTTCTATATGGCTATATGCCTTTTAAGTCTAAAAGTAGCGAAAAATTTAGACCTAAGACCTGCCAGTTATGGTTCAAGGTTCGGGTCGTTGTTTGAATGGGTGAGTGCAGGGTTCAAAGCTGCAATCATTTGTTTCGCCAAGTTAACTTTTTCGGTTAGGTTTTTGTTCAACCCAACAGGTCCATCCACGAATAAATTTGCCAAACCATGTACGGCGGACCATGCCAAGAGTTCCTGAGGGCTAAATTCATGCGGATTGGTGTCTTGCAAGGAGTTCGCAAACCCACCCTGTAAATGCGCTGCTAACTGACCCGATGCAGCAACATAACTTTCATCCGCAGTGTAAATTGCTTCTTCACGCCACATAGCACGAAAAAAAGCGGGTTTTTCCAAAGCGAACCTTATGTAAGCGACGCCAACGGCAGAAAACAAATTTTGGTTGTCTTGTTCAGCTGATTTTTTTGCAAGCTCCATAGCTTCAGATAGTTGGGTTAAAGCCCGTGTTGCAAAGGCAGTTAGCAACGTTCGTTTATCAGCATAATGCCGAAATGCCGATGAAGGCGAAACACCAATTAACTTAGCACATGCGCGCAGTGTGACAGCTTCCAACCCGAACTTGGTTGCAATCTCGTCAACCGCATTAAGAAGTGATTCCGCCAAGTTTCCGTGATGGTAGGTGTCTTTTTCTTTTTTAAATTTGTTCGTTAAAATCGACATATGTTAACACTGTTCACTTTTTTGCTTGCCAGATCTTGAAATTGGGATATTACTGCATATATTCAATATGTGAACAGCGATAACATACAAAATCAAAGGATGCGACCAAAAGATTGAAACAGGGGTTTCTTCAAGGTTCATCACATTGAGTAATAGAAAAGGAACAGAAATGACGACTTCAAATTCATCAACGATGCAAATGTCAGGTGATAACGGTTTTGACTTCAATTCACGCCAAAACGGTAAGAACAAATCATGTGGTAAGGGAAAGTGGACAACTTTCAATATCGCTGCGATGGTTCTGGGCTTTGTGTTTTGTTGGCCAATAGGACTATTTGTTCTATTCTGGATTATGTCTGGTCGAGATGTAAAACAAATTCCAAGCGCACTTCAAGAGCAATGGAACCGTCTGTTTTCGGGATCAAATCGTTCATCAGGTGATAAGTCAGACAATTCGGTTTTTAACGATTACCAGCAAACGCAATACGATCGCATTAGTGAAATCAAAGAAGAGATCAAAGATCGTGCTTCCAGATTTAGTGAGTATCGTTCAGATGCAAAACGTCGCGCTGATGAAAAAGAGTTCCGTACATTTATGGAAAGCCGTGACAAACGAGATGACGACGACAAGTAATACTTAGCAGAAACAAAAATGGGCCTGTTGCAAATGCAACGGGCCCAAAGTTTTTCGGGGTTAGGATTTGAATTGAGCCCACACCCTAATACTTACGCATCAAGCTGCAAAGTCGCCCCTGAATGCGTACCGACCCAGCAGGGTAAACCTGTGTTTGGTGTTGCCTGTTGGCGGGGGTTAAGGTCACGACGCCTTGGTCGCGTCTGAAATATTTCAAAGTTGCGTCTTGGTCTTCAACCAGACACACAGCTATATCGCCATTGTTGACTTGATCGGCTTTCTTAATGACCGCGATGTCACCATCTTGAATGCCAGCCTCAATCATTGAGTCGCCATACACTTCCAGTGCGTAGTGTTCGCCCACACCAAGCATTGAAGGTGGAACCTCCAACGTTTGAGTTTCATCTGCGATGGCATTTATAGGCATGCCCGCTGCAATTCGTCCATAAAGCGGCAAATGCACGGTATCATTGTTCGGTTCGGAAGCTTGATAAGACTTTGCACCTGGAATTCTAACCAAGTTACTTGGTGTGGCCGTTTCTTTGACTTCGTTAGGTAGGCGTGTCACCTCCAAAGCGCGGGCTTTGTTAGGTAGGCGACGAATATAACCACGCTCTTCCAGACCAGTAATCAAGCGATGTATGCCTGATTTGGATTTCAGGCCTAGCTTTTCTTTCATTTCCTCAAAGGAGGGAGGAACACCACCATCTTTGGTACATTCGTTGATGAGCAACAGCAGATCTTTTTGCTTGTGTGTGAGCATCTTGAAACTTCCTAATAGCGGATGGCAGTAATCGAGCGATGGTTATCCCAGCGCGTCTGATCCCTTTATGTTCCAATTATATGTTCACACGTTGTTCTTTTTGTCAAGCGACCTTCATGACATTGTTTGGCAGTTTATGCGTACAGGTGTTCAGCAAGCCTTTTTGCTTGCCACGAAATGTCTGGACCACCGTACAAATCTGCGAATATGGACCGTGCGGTCGCGCCAACAGCGTATAGGTTTGACTGTCCTTTAACCGATGCGTTTAGGTTCAAGTCCAACCCGAAATCACATTTGCTTTTAACTGCAGCCGGGTTCAGCGGTAAGTTAAACGGATTGGTTACTTTGGGTCCGGTACAATTTATGATGATGTCGGCTGTTTCCGTACCCGCATTATAACCGCGTTTTGTCAGACGAGCCTGCTTTCGTTGCTTTAATCTGGCCCAAGCACCCATGGTTTGCGGGGACGCGCGAAAACGAAGAATGTTCCAAAAACCCAGTCCATGTCGTAGCAAGCGGACTTGCATTTCCTCGGGAAACTTGTGCCAATTCTCTCGTAAGTCGGCACGAACATCTGAAAATGCGGCAAACGGATTGGAATTGGCCATACAGTGCGTTCGTCTTGTCTTTAGCCAAGCTGCAGCAGAGTTTTCTGTGGGCAAAGAAACGGCGTCCTCATCAATCTTTACAGCGTCAACTAAGGGTAGCCGTCCACTTCTGGATATCATTTCGATTTTGCCAGCGTGGTTCTCGTGTGAAAGGTAGGCCGCGATATCCAACGCGGTTAATCCTGAGCCAACAATCAGAACGCTGGCATTTGCGGAAATTTCTTTGAGTTGATCCAGATTGTAGGGGTTTTGGATTATCGTTGGGCCGTAATGTGTTGGTTGCCCAAGTTGGGAAATCTCACCAACACCGGATGCAAGAACGTTCGTTTCGTCCGCGGGAAGGGTGGTCAGGGTTTCCCTTATATGTTCAACCTTACCACTAAACCCCCGAACTGCGTTTTCGAAAGTTTCAGAAAGGTAGTTTCCGAACAGACGGCGTTTGTAAAACTTGCGACCGTCGGGAAGGGTTGCCCTGAAATCTACTTCACCGGCATTTCCAGTATCAACCCACTCTGAAAGTTCTGGATGGTTTGACCAGTTCATTTTCATGACTGAGCTTGGAACATTTAACCTGAACGTCGGGTGGTTTGGTTCATATGCTGCACCATACCCCAACTTTTGCACAGGCTCAAAAATACGGATAGTTTGTGGTGCGTTCTGTTGTTCCATCGCATGGATAGCGAACGTAGTTCCTGAAAGCCCACCACCAATTATATTTAGCACTTACACCTGACCTATCTTATGAGTTGCGGTCTATATTTTATGCGCGAGCGTTTATTTGGGGCAAGGTGTTTGTTCAAACGTTTGTTCACAAGTCCGAATATGAAGATCACCAGCATTGTCAGGGTGATGAAATAGAATGCGATGATCGGGTAGGATACAAACGGATTAAAGGTCTTTCCAGCAAAGTAATTTGCGTAGTAGAGAGCATCGCCCTTTTGTTTCCAGACCGGAAAGCTGGAGAATGACACAAGCGTTGTGGCGTGAAACAAAAATATGGCTTCGTTTGTGTAGGAAGGCCAAGCAAGCCTGAGCATGGTCGGCCAAATGATCCGGCGGAACCGTTTTATGCCCTGCATGCCGTATGCATCGGCGGCTTCAATGTCACCGTTGGGAACGGACCTTAGCGCACCGTAGAAAATCTCACCCGTATAAGCTGATGTGTTTAGGAACAAAACTATCAGCGCGCCCAGCCATGCCTTTGAAATCCAACTGGTTTCCACTGTCACGGTTGTAAAGATAAGCGGTATGTCTATGCCTAGTTTGGGAATTTGTACAAACAGCTCATAAGCAAAGAAAAACTGGATAAACAGCGGTGAGCCGCGGAAAACGAAAATGAAACTGATTGCTGGTAATGCGAGCCAGCGGGATTTACTTGCCTTCATGACCGCAAGCGCCGTGGCGGCGAAAAAGCCCAGGAAAATGGCAATTAGGCCGTAATACAGGTTCCAGATTAAGCCACTGCCGATCAATACAAACTGCTCGCAAAGTGTAATGTCTGCTTTTGGAATTAACCGCTCACCCATTCCGATGGATCTTAAGGCGTAATCAGAGATGGTTTCTATACATGCGTTCATCAGCTTTTTCCTCCAACACCTTCAGCGCCAGCGGCACTGGCTTGCCCACGTGAAACTCTGCGCGTTAGACGTTTAAAGGCGACTTCAGAAACTGCGGTGAACAGTAGATAAAAAATGAGCAAGGCCAAGAAGTACCAAACCAACCAATTCGGGTGGGGGAAGTCATAAATTTGGCTTTTGCTTGAGCCCAGTTTTCGTGCCCAGTACACAATGTCTTCAACACCCAGTAAAAACAGCAATGGCGTTGCTTTGATCAGGATCATCCACAAGTTGGATAAGCCGGGCAGGGCATAGGCCCACATTTGCGGCATGTGAATTCGCCAAAAAATTTGGTGTTTCTTGAAGCCGTAAGCTGAAGCGGTTTCAATCTGGTTTTTGGGAACAGCTTTTAGCGCACCGTCGATGACGTTCGCAGCAAATGCACCAAAAACAATAGAGTATGCGATAAGTGCCAGAATAAAGCCGTACATGTCATGGACCCATTCTGGGGATGGCCCAAGCGGCAACTTGGCCGCAGTACAAACAACAAAATCACTGCCTTGGTAGACAGGCTCAACGCTCTCAGGGCACAGAACCTTGTGCCGGACGTATTCAAAGCCTTGATCCATGGCGAATGGGACGAATAAAAAGAAAATTATGTCCGGAATGCTTCGAACCATGGACGTGTAAATTTGACCGAACCAGCGCACGAAGAAAATGCCAGAACGTTTTGCCAATGCGCCAGCAAAACCCAAAATGAGTATGCACGGTGTCGCCAAAGCCATAAGGCCCAGCACAGTCAGGAAACTGAGGTAGAAAGACTGGTGGTTGCCACTGGTAAAATAACACAGAAACCAGGTTAAGCTGTCTAAACTGTCTGGATCACTACACACTTTTATTTCACCTTATGTTTGGCCATATGAGAACGCCCACCATCCTGAAAAAGGAAAGTGGGCGTCCATTTAGTCAGAAACCAAAGTGGCTTAGAAGCCGCCTTCTTTTCCGTCAAACCACTTAGCGATCATCGCATTTAGTGTGCCGTCAGCTTTCATTGACGCGATAGCCGCGTTCATTTTAGCTTTAAGCTCTGTGTCGCTTTCACGAACACCCATGCCGATGCCGCCACCGATGTTCACGTCGCCGCCAACAAATACCAACTCGCCATTGCTTTCAGCAACGATTGGCGCCAAAAACGCTTTGTCAGCTAGAACTGAGTCAGCTTCGCCAGATTTGATTGCAGCGATTGTTTCGTCTGGTGATGCAAACTCAACCAATGTCGCGCCAGAGCTTGCAACGTGGCTCGCCTGGATTGTGTTTGTTTGTGCAGCAACAACTTCGCCAGATGCAGTCGCGCCCGCTAGGCCAACGTATGCAGATGGATCTGGTGGGAAGTACTCAGATGTAAAGTCGATTACTTCGTCACGCTCATCGGTGATGCTCATGCCAGCGATAATTGTGTCGTAGTTACCAGAAACAAGGTTAGGGATGATTGTATCCCAATCGTTTGTTACCCAAGTACAAGCAAGTTCAGCGCGCTTACAAAGCTCGTCACCAAGCTCGCGCTCGAAACCGTCAACTTCACCTGAATCGTTCACGAAGTTGTATGGAGGGTAAGCGCCTTCCGTACCCATACGTACTGAATGACCAGCACCGTAAGCTACACCAGCAGTCATAGTCGCCAATAAAAGGCCAGCTAGAATTTTTTTCATTTTTCTTTCCTCAGTTCGTCTTTTCAGACGTTAGTTTAGAAGTGTTTAACAGAGCTTTGGAGTCAGTGTCCTGCAGTAGCGCTCAAAAACTGCCGCAGACGTTCAGATTTCGGGTTGGCGAACACCGTGTCAGGGTCGCCTTCTTCTTCAATGACACCTTGATGAAGAAATATAACGTGATTAGAGACATCTTGTGCCAATTTCATGTCATGGGTCACAATAATCATGGTGCGACCTTCTTTGGCCAGGTCCTTGATGACCTTCACAACTTCTTGTTCCAATTCAGGGTCAAGCGCAGATGTTGGCTCGTCAAACAACATGGCTGCGGGCTCCATCGCCAAAGCACGGGCGATTGCGGCGCGTTGTTGTTGACCACCAGACAGTTGAGACGGGTACATGTCACATTTGTCAGCAATGCCAACTTTGGCAAGAAGCGAGCGACCAAGTTCATCTGCGGCGTCTTTATCCATTCCCTTAACCGTAATCGGTGCTTCCGTTACGTTTTGCAGAATTGTCAAATGCGACCACAGATTAAACTGCTGAAACACCATCGTCAGGTTGGTGCGAATTTTGCGAATTTGTTTGTCGTTTGCTGGAACGCGACCTGTGCGCTTGTTATTCCACTCGACCACGTCTTGTTGAAAAAGTATGTCGCCTTTTTGCGGCGTTTCGAGCAGGTTCGCACAACGAAGTAATGTGGATTTTCCAGAACCTGATGAACCGATCAGCGAGATTACATCGCCCGCAGCAGCGCGCAGATCTACACCTTTCAATACATCCAACGAGCCGTAAGACTTATGAATGTCGCGAAGTTCTAATACCAAAGGGGCGGGGTTTTCTGAAGCCATGCGCTCTTATGCACAATCAATTTGAAGCTGCAAAGGGTGAAATCACCATTTTATGCTTTTTTGCCACTAAGTTCGGTCAAATGCGGCTCAATTCCGGGCATATCGTAACCAGCATCCTTAATCGCTTGCAGTATGGCTTTGGGCTCGCTGCCATTGTGCGCTTGGCTAAACGCCCACAACATGGCCGAGCGCAGGCCGCTTTTACAATGCGCAAAAATGGGTTTTGGTAAGTCATCCATAGCCTTGGCGAAAGCAACGATTGCGTCGTCGGTCATGTGCCCCGGGCGCATGGGAATGTGTTGTGCGACCATGCCAACAGCTTCTGCTGCTTCTTGCTCTTCCGCGAAACTTGGCTGGCCGTCTTCTTCGTTGTTGGGGCGGTTCAATATGACACTTTTAAAGCCGGCATCGCTTAGGGCTTGCATCTCGGCAAGTTCAATTTGTGGGCCAACGCTAATTTGGTCGTTTATTTTTTTCGCTAACATTAACTTTTCCGACTTCTGAAGATTTTACTGAGTGATAGATTATTTAATTGACCAGCTGAAGCCATAAAAACGTGCAGCCATAGCTTTTTCAAAAGCATTGGCATTTTTCTTAAGAACGCTCTTTTCGTCAGAGAACTGCGTCTTGGCTTTAATCGTTAGTGTCTTGTCACCAACTTCGCATTTGTAAGGCGGGATTTTTAAACCGGACAAGTTTTTGAACGCTGAGCCAAGTTCCAATCCGCGGCACTCAACTTCGTCACCATCCAACGAAAGGGTTTTAACCGCTCCTTGAAGTTCATAGCTTATGCGGTCGGGCAGGGCGGACAACCTCCAAATGTCACTTAAAACCAACGTTGAACCACTTGCGGTAAAGGCAGGTGAAAACTGGATTGGCTTTTTCGTCTTTGGGCTATCTTCCACAACGATTGAACACGCTTTGTAAAACTTTCGCAGTGCAGGTTCGACGCGCTTCACACGAACACGGCCAGCGACCTTACGATCGTAAGTAAACTCTGTTCGACGAGAGCCAGCCAGCGCTTTCCAAAATTCGGAATTCTTGGAGATTGACGTTTGCGGCCATCCGAACTCGTTAATACGGCCTTTCAAATTACCACGCAGTGAACTCGAGGCATATTTGGCAATAGCGACGATACCTTCGCTTTTTTCACTTTCAGCGCCGAACAGCTCAATCGTGACCTTGTTTCCCTTCGGTTCGCAGAAGGCGCCAAAAATGTAGGAATCAGAGTTTGGAATGGCGTAGGTGATCCAGTTTGGCTCTCCGTACTCGGATTTTGTGAAGTCCCACTTGAAATCAGCCTTTTTGGGGATTTTGCCAGAAAAACATGTTTTTCTAAGTTTTGTGAGCGCGCTTCGTGACCCGCGCAGTGCAAATTCTTCTTTGTCACCGTTTATGCTGACGTGAGCTGAATTTGACATCGATAAAAACTCGA
>JBMYWL010000047.1:0-210 GCA_049607365.1 Alphaproteobacteria bacterium
GCCGCGCAAGGCCCAAGCAATTTGGTCCGTGTTGGCGCTTCAGGGTTCGGCAAAAGCGCAATACTCACTCGCTTTGTTGCTGGAAACGGGTCAAGGACCGGTTGAGCCAAACATTAAGCAAGCGATCCGCTTTTACGCCATGGCAGCGGACGCTGGCATTGCCGAAGCACAAACAAACCTTGGTCTGTTGTACGCACAAGGTCGCGGTGT
>JBMYWL010000047.1:220-9858 GCA_049607365.1 Alphaproteobacteria bacterium
GTAAACGCCAACCCGGCTTTGGCTGTAAAATATTGGCAGAAGTCAGCCTCTGCCGGACACGCTATGGCATTGTTTAACTTGGGACTGGCGTATTACCAAGGTACTGGCACACAGCAAGACTCAGAAGAAGCGGTTGCACTTATTTATCGTGCGGCCATGCAAAACTTAAAAGAAGCCCAATACGCACTTGGTCAATTCTACCGCAATGGTGTCGGCACGCCAAAAAGCGAAGAAGAAGCTTTGTATTGGTATCGTATTGCCGGACGTCAGGGCCATCCTGATGCAGCTGCTGCCGCTAAAGAGCTGAAAGCCAAAGGCATCAAATTCCGTGGTGCACCTGACCCGACCTTAAAACCGCGCGAGGCTGCGGTGTTCGCCGTTGCTGCAAATGACGCGCCACGTGCTGCCGAA
Organism: Alphaproteobacteria bacterium; assembly: GCA_049607365.1. Taxonomy (GTDB): domain Bacteria; phylum Pseudomonadota; class Alphaproteobacteria; order UBA7985; family JBMYWL01; genus JBMYWL01. Next base: position 632 of record JBMYWL010000047.1, read on the forward strand.
ACACAGCTGCAAAAAATGATCGCCCCCGCTAAAGAGCCAGCAACCGACACCAGTAGCGCGATGACTGTGACCGTTGAAGATCCAGTCGAGGACCCTATTAAGGAACCAGTTCAAAATTCGACCAGCAGCACAATCCCGACACTGCCGCCTGTGACCGATGATGTTGCGACCTTACCCGTCATGGACGACACCCCGCAGAAGCCTCTGGTACAGACAAGACCAGTGACACGTAAAGTTATGATGCTGACCGAAAGCGAAGCTGAGATTACCTATCGCGAGGCTTTGGTGTTGATGCAAAACCACGATGGTGATCGCATTAACAACGGCCAAATTGCCGCCGATAAAATATTGTCAGCAGCTGTCGCTGGCAACGCGCGTGCGCAAAGGTCTTTGGGTGAAATGTATTTGCTGGGCTTGGACATTCGTCGCAACGAACAGCAGTCTTTGTATTGGTTGCGCGAAGCAGAGCGTAACGGCATCGACGACATCAACGGGTTTGCCGATGCTTTGGAGTTGCTTGGATATTCAGAGCCAGTTCGCCCAAGCGCCAACCCGCAATTCGCGTCTCAGTAAAAATTCAAGACCCAGTTTGAATCCAAGACTCGGCAAAACGGCCTGTTAAAGGCCCAAAACGACCAGTTAAACGCCAAAAACAGGGGGTATAAAGCCCCCTTTTTTGTGTTTAAAACGCGTTTAAAGCGGCCAAACAAGCGCAATAAGTGGCACTGTAATGGCCACAACAATGACCTCCAACGGTAAGCCCATGCGCCAATAGTCACCAAATTTGTAACCACCTGGACCCATGACCAATAGGTTGTTCTGGTGACCGATTGGCGTCAGGAACGCACACGACGCACCAACCGCAACGGCCATTAAAAACGGGTCGGGGTTGTGCCCAAGCTGGGTCGCAACACTGGCAGCGATTGGCGCCATGACAACCGCCGTCGCCGCGTTGTTCATAACGTCTGACAAGGTCATGGTCACAACCAACACAAGCGTTAGCAACAACAGCGGACTTAAGACGTTCGACAAGTTCGCGACCGAATTTGCAACCAGCACTGTGCCACCGGTTGATTGCAGCGCGCTGCCAATGGGAATCATGGAAGCCAGCAAAACCACAATCGGCCAGTCGATGGTTTCGTAAATGCGCTTGGGCTCGATTTGTTTGCAAGCGATCATGGCGATGACCGCCAAAGCAAAAGAGATATAAACGGGTAGCAAACCAAATGCGGTCAGAAGAATAGCCGCGCCAAAAATAATCAGGGGTAAGAAGCTAAGGTCTGACCCCAGCTTTATTTCGCGTTTCGCCAATGGCAACAAGCCAAGTTCACGCAGAGAGCCCGACATAACCGTGCGGTCACCCTGCACCAAAACCACGTCACCCGCCACAAAGCGGATGTTTTGCAACCTTGGTACAAACGCCTTACCTTGACGGGAAATGGCGAGCAGGTTCAGGGCGTAACGTGCACGCATGAACAAACCACGTGGCGTGCGTCCTTCAGCACGGCTGCCGGGTGTCACAACAGCTTCGACAACGGCCACATCTTCGCTTTTCAAAATCTCGGCCATGTCATCATCTTCAGCCGCCAGCTCAATGCCGTTGAGCGACACGAGTTCGTTGATTGAGTCTGTGTGCGCACGAATAAGCAACAGATCACCCGCCATAAGTTTGGTCAATCGCAAGTTACCCAACATGCGCGATTGATTGCGGATTAGCCCGACGATGTGAATTTCACCCTCGATCTGTTTTTCAAGGCTATACAGGGCTTTGCCCGCTGCTTCGCTTTCTTCCGTGATCAAGACTTCGGTGATGTATTCATCAATCTGAAACAGGTTGGTGCCTTCGTTTTCGCCATCTTTACGTTTGGGAATCAAACGCCAACCAACAACAAGAATGAAAATGCATCCCACCACGGCGGCAACAGCGCCGACAGGTGCAAAGGAAAACAAACCGAAAGACTTGCCCGTCAGCTCTTCACGGTACTGGGCAACCACAATGTTGGGTGGCGTGCCGATTAAGGTTGTTAAACCACCCAGAATTGTACCAAAGGACAAGGGCATCAAAATGAGTCCGGGTGAAATTTTCGCTTGCAACGCCAATGGCATCAGTAGGGCGAGCGCACCCACGTTGTTCATGAAGCCAGATAAGACGGCACCCACCAACATGATTGCGGCCATGAACAGCAAAGGCTTGTCCATAAGGCCTGACAAAGGCTTTGCAAGATACGACAAAGCGCCAGAATCTTGAATAGACTTGGAGATTATCAGCACCATGGCAACCGTAATAACGGCTGGGTTACCCAAGCCAGAGAAAGCTTCTTTAACGGGCACAAGGTTCAGCACAGTCGCCAGCATAAGCGCACCAAAAGCCACAAGGTCGTAGCGTATGCGGCCCCAAATGAACATGCACATGGCGAGGAATAAAATGGCGAATACAGCAGCCTGATCAAAGGTCATAAATTGCAAAATACTTCTAATTTGGTCTTGGATGTTTGTACCTAATTTTATGAATAGACCACTGACTGGAAAATGTACAAGTTTTGGGGTGTTTTGATTTTATAAATGTGTTTAGGTTTCATCCTCACTTCGCACCCATTCAAGTGCGTCCGGAAAGATGACCTCAACACGATGACTCTAACCCAATGATCTTAAGGCAATGAAACTGACACAATGACGAAAACTGCCCTTTCTAAAACTGCCAGTTCTAAAACTAACCGACGCAAACTTTTGAAGGGTGCTGGGTTAAGTGCCGGGTTAGGTGTTGGAATTGGTCTGGCAGCGGGCACTTTGCCAACACCCGCCATAAGTCAGGGTTTGAAAAGTTGGACTGTGGTTTCCGCCTTTACCGGCTCTGGCATATTGGGGCGTGGTCTGGCGCGCTTTTGCGAACGCGTCACCCGCGCAACCAACGACCAGTTTCAATTTGAAATTTACAACGTCAACGAGCGCGAACCTGCGTTCAAGGTGCTAAACGCTGTCACAACCGGACGTGCCAACATGGGGTACGGCGCACCTTATTACTGGTTTTTGGAATCCCCCGCGCTTCAGTTTTTGGCCTCTATGCCTTTCGGACTAACAGCACAAGAACAAAACGCCTGGTTTTTCCACGGGCAAGGTATTGAACAAGCTGACAAAATTTATAACAGTTTGGGCGCAAAGTTCTTACCACTTGGGAACACGGGCAACCAAATGGGCGGGTGGTTCAACACGCTTATTTCTGAAGTGAGTGACTTCGATCGCTTAAAGTTTCGCATGCCGGGTTTGGGCGGGAATGTGCTTAAAAGCTTCGGCACACGCATTGCCAATTTGTCAGGCTCCCAAGTCATTCCAGCTTTAAAAAGCAATCAGATTGACGGCACGGAATGGATTGGCCCCGCTGCTGATTTGGACAAACAACTGCACCTTTATGCGGCCTATTACTACTACCCGGGTTGGCATGAACCCGGCACGGTTTTGGACCTGTCGATAAACTTGAACGACTGGACCGGATTAACCAGCGAACAACGCGCTGTGTTTAATCAGGTCGCAGCAGCTATCAACGCCGAGATATTGACCGAGTTCCATCACGCCAATGCCAAAGCCATGGAAATTTTGCTGGAAGAGCACAACGTCGAGCTAAAGCGCTTCCCTGACCATGTGCTGAAAAGTTTGGGTCAACGCTCTGGTGAGGTTTTGTTTGACCTTGCTTCCAAGGATGCAGATTCCCGAAGGCTTTTCGTTGACCTTGGCCGTTTCAGAAGCCAAACGAAGCGCTTTTCACATGTGACCGATGGTGAGTTTCTGGCCAGCCGTGAGTTAAATTTCAGTTTTCCAGAATAAGAACCCAGAATAGTTTCCCAGAATAAGTGCCCAGAATAATAACCCTGAATTACAACAACGAGCGAGCTACCAAATGATTGACCATTTCGGCATTGAAGTGTCTGACTTCGAGCGTGCAAAAACATTCTACGAAAAGGCGCTGGCACCTTTGGGTGGAAACCTGTTGATGATGGTTCCACCCGAACACACAAACGGTGTAAAGGTCGGCGGTTTTGGTCAGGAAAGCCCAAGCTTTTGGGTAAGTGAAGGGCAACCACAAAGGCCCATACTGCACTTCGCCTTCAAAGCAACGTCACACAGCCAAGTTGATGCGTTTTACGCCGCTGCCATTGAAGCTGGTGGTGTTGACAACGGTGCGCCGGGCCCACGCCCACACTATCACGAACATTATTACGGTGCATTTGTGCTTGACCTAGACGGCAACAACATTGAGGCCGTTTGCCACATACCCCAATAGTTCAGGCTTATTAATTGGGTTTAAAACAGGTGGCCCGATTGTTTTTTAGCGTCAATGTATGACTGACGATTGGGCTCTTCCTCTGCGATGATCGGCACGCGCGCCACCACTTCAATGCTGGAGCCTAACTGATCAATTTTGTCCGGATTGTTGGTCAACAGCCTGATTTTTGAAACGCCTAGATGTTTCAATATGGTGACGGCAGCTTCATAGGTACGTTCGTCAGATTCATACCCCAGCTGATGGTTTGCTTCAAACGTGTCTGTACCCGTGTCTTGTAAGGTGTAGGCTGCAAGTTTGTTGCGAAGGCCAATACCACGCCCTTCTTGGTCCAGATAAATCAGAATACCATTGCCGGACGCGCCAATAATCTCTTTAGCGCTGGAAAGCTGTTCACCACAATCACACCGAAGGCTGTTGAAAATATCGCCTGTGGCACACTTGGAGTGTACACGCACCAAGGGTGCCTCATCTGTTTTTACAGAATCGCAAATAACGGCCAAATGCTCGCGCTTGGCGTCTTGTTCTTCGGAAAACAGGTGAAGTTTGGTTTCATCTGACCAAGTTGTCGGCATGGTCACACAATGGTTAAACACCAGCGGATATATGGTATCGTTCAGACTTAACAAACATGCTGCTGGCATGCTGTTGATAGCCGAATCATCCGTGCCAAGCCGAAGCTCGCAGCAGGGCGTCACGTGGGCCATTTTCAACAGAGCCAAAACACCTTTGGCAAGGTCTGATGACAGCCTTACGTCGTCCAAGGTTCCCGATACAATCGGCTCAAACGGGCTTTTGGTCTCGTCTGCTAAGTCAAGCGTATGCGCAAAGCGGTTGGACATAAGCCGAACCTTGGCGTGTTGGTCCGTTGCTTTGAATTCAAAATTCAGTCCCTTAGCACCGACCACACGTACCCAACCACCTGATCTAAGGGTGGCAAGTCCTGCTGATATAAGTTGTGCGAACGTGTTTGACATATGGAAGCGGGCTGATCGGTTGTTCAAATGAAACTAATTATTTATAAGTAAGGTTTTCAGTGGGTTGGGCCAAGCACTGAATCTCAATTTCAGTAACAAAGCTGCCTTGTCGTGTCACGGAAACTCACAGTTTCGTGCAAATCAACGTGAGGTCTTCACACTGGCACCAAAATGTCCCATTCTTGGTTCATGTTTCGGTTCAACAACAGATGAACCACCAGCCCACAGTCGGGGCTAATTTCGGGGGAAAACATGTCTAACCAAGCAACTATCCGCAAAGTACTTTTGGTCGATGATGATGACGCGCTGCGCACGACCTTGGCCGAACAGATTTCTCTTCATGAAGACATAGACCCAGCTCTGGCAGCAACCGGTGCCGAAGGGTTGGAAATGGCCAAGAACGAGCACTATGATGCTGTGTTGCTGGACGTTGGCTTGCCGGATATGGATGGTCGCGATGTGTGTCGGCTTATGCGTAAAGCGGGCGTTAAGTGCCCAATCGTCATGCTTACGGGTGCTGACAGTGACGCCGACCAAATCTTGGGTTTGGACTCAGGCGCCAATGATTATGTTACCAAGCCGTTTCGCCTGAATGTTTTGCTTGCCCGCCTACGCGCACAAATGCGCACGCACGAACAATCTGACGATGCAGTTTTTGCCATTGGTCCTTACAGCTTCAAGCCCGCGACCAAGGTTATGGTGCACAATGAAACCGACCGTAAAACCCACCTGACCGAAAAAGAAACTGCTATTTTGAAGTTCTTGTATCGTCATGGCAACAAGGCCGTTGATCGTGAAGTTCTGTTGAACGAGGTTTGGGGCTACAACGCCGGGGTCAACACCCACACGCTTGAAACCCACATTTATCGTCTGCGCCAAAAGATTGAGCCAGAACCCGGCACGGCAACAATCTTGCTGACCGAACCAGGTGGTTACCGCTTGGCGGGTTAAGCTGCAATGGCTCTTTGCGTAGAAACAAAGATCCCCGAACTAAATCCGGGGATCGAACAAGGCAAAAGCCAACCGTCATGCTGTGTATCCGTCGAATAAAATTCGGCGGATGTATCGAAGCATAAGGTACGCTACAAAATGAACTTGCTAAGGTCCGTGTCTTTGGCAAGTGTGCCAACACGTTCACGAACCAATGCCGCGTCGATGGTGATGCTTTCGCCACCACGGTCAGCCGCCGTAAACGAAATTTCTTCCAGCAAGCGTTCCAACACTGTGTGCAACCTGCGTGCGCCAATGTTTTCAACCGAAGTGTTGATTTCAGCCGAAATATCCGCGATGGCCGTAATAGACTCGTCGCCAAATTCCAGATCAACATTCTCGGTCTTCATCAAAGCCACGTATTGCTTGATCAACGAGTTTTCAGGCTCAACCAAAATGCGTTTAAAATCAGCATTGGTCAGTGCCTGCAACTCAACACGTATGGGCAAACGGCCCTGAAGTTCCGGCAACATATCGCTTGGCTTTGATAGCTGGAAAGCACCCGAGGCGATAAACAGAATGTGGTCGGTTTTTACTGCACCATGTTTGGTCGATACGGTTGTGCCCTCGATCAGCGGGAGCAAGTCGCGCTGCACACCCTCGCGGCTAACCTCTCCACCGCCACGCTGACTTCGAACGGTGATCTTGTCTATCTCGTCAAGGAAGACAATGCCGTGCTGTTCAACAGCATATATGGCGTCGCGAACAGCGGCTTCCTGATCCACCATTTTCTCGGCTTCTTCTTCAATCAGCTGTTCCAGTGCGTGGTCAACCGTCACACTGCGTTTGGTGGTTTTTTGCCCCATGGCACCACCCAACATGTCGTTCAGGTTGATCATGGACATTTGCCCACCCGGCATGCCCGGAATATCAAAAGCTGGCGCACCGCCACCCGATTTATCGAGCAATTCGATCTCTATCTCGCGATCATTCAACGCGCCTTCACGCATCATTTTGCGAAATTTTTGGCGCGTGTCGGCGTTGGCCGTGTCACCCACCAAAACATCCAAAATGCGCTCTTCAGCGTTAATCTCCGCCTTGGCCTTCAACGCCTCTGACTGACGCTCTTTAACCTGTGCGATTGAGATGTCCACCAAGTCGCGAACAATGCTCTCAACGTCACGACCGACGTATCCAACCTCGGTAAATTTGGTGGCCTCAACCTTAATGAAAGGCGCGTCTGCCAGTTTGGCCAAACGGCGAGCGATTTCCGTTTTACCGCAACCGGTTGGACCAACCATCAAGATGTTCTTTGGTAAGACCTCTTCACGCAAATCATCTGGCAATTGCTGACGACGCCAGCGGTTGCGCATGGCAATGGCGACAGCACGCTTGGCTTCGTTCTGACCAACGATGAAGCGATCAAGCTCAGACACTGTTTCGCGTGGGCTAAATGCTGTGACAGCGCCCGTATTTGTTTGTGGTGTGCTCATTAAGATTTAGCCTCGTTCGAAGTGTCGGTATCAAGAGTTTCAACGGTCAAATTGTTGTTGGTGTAGACGCAAATATCGCCCGCAATTTTCATGGCTTTGTGTGCGACTTCCTCAGCCGAAAAACTATCCAGATCAAACAGGGCACGTGCGGCAGACAGGGCGTAGTTTCCACCCGAGCCAATGCCGATCAAGCCGTCTTCCGGCTCCAGCACATCACCATTACCCGTCACCACCAAAGACGTAGTGGCATCCACCACAATCATCATGGCCTGTAGCTGACGCAAATACTTGTCTGTGCGCCAATCTTTCGCCAGCTCGACACAGGCACGGGTCAATTGACCGGAGTGGGACTCCAGCTTGGCTTCCAAGCGCTCGAACAGGGTAAAGGCATCAGCCGTTGCACCCGCGAAGCCAACAATAACGTCGCCTTTGCCAATGCGTCGAACCTTGCGTGCCGTCGATTTCAGCACCGTATCGCCAAGGGAAACCTGGCCATCGCCTGCAACCACGACCTTGCCACCTTTGCGCACGGTCAGAATCGTTGTTCCATATATGGTATGTGGATCTTTATGTTTCATAGGGGTTTGGTCAATCTCATATCAATTTGTTTGACTTTAGATGGGCCAAGCAGCCGAAAACTTCAAGAGAGCATGCGGATTCGACGCAAGAATTTACTTTTAGTGCAATTCCGGCTATAGTACTATCGCATTTCGAAATTCAAATTTAGATTTAATACTAATTTTAAACACTCAGGAAATTCCAATGAAATACGTCTTATTGCTCTGCACTGCATTGGCTGTGACAGGATGCGCGAAACAAACATTTTACGTGAACGGCTCACAAGGCACATTGGTCGACGAGTCTATGGACATCTTCTTTGTTGGTGGCATTGGTCAGCAAAAGCGCATCAACGCTGCGCAGATTTGCGGTTCTCCAGATCAGGTTGCCAAAGTTGAAACAGAGCTGAAAGTTGTTGATTGGCTAATCGGCGGATTTTCAAGCGGTATCGTGACACCACGTACATCACGCGTTTATTGCCGTCGCTAAAATCAACCTTGCTGGTTGTTTGAGCAGACAGCTGCTCGATCTAATGTTAAAGAAGCTCTTCATCATGTTTTGAAGGGCTTTTTTCATGCGCCACCCTGACTTTAAATTTCCGACAATTGTTGGCCACCGTGGCGTTACAGAAACGGGCCCTGAGAACACCCTTGCCGGCATAGCACGTGCAGCAGAAGAGGGTGCCACATGGGTTGAGTTTGACGTGCAATTAAGCGGCGATGAAATTCCCTTGGTCATTCACGATGATACGCTGGAGCGCACGACAAATGGCACGGGGCGCATGATCGACCAAAAGGCTGATGCTCTGACCAAGCTGGATGCTGGCTCTTGGTTTGACGCCCAATACACGGGGCAAAAAATCCCCACGTTTCTTGAGGTTCTGGCCCTGTGTGATGATTTAAATTTGGGCATGAATATAGAAATTAAACCAGGCGATGGTGACCACGCCAAAACCACCGCCGCTATGCTCGAAAATTTAAAGCACTATGGTTT
>JBMYWL010000048.1:0-9812 GCA_049607365.1 Alphaproteobacteria bacterium
CACACATCTTCGATCATTTTCACAGCAACGTTTGGGTGAAATGGTATGGAGTAAGCTTCTCCATACCCTACAATTCCATTGTCGGTAACAAGTTTAAGAAAAAGAAAGTATCGACCGCCATTTCCAGGAGGTGGATTACCCACGACGAAGGTTTTGAAATCCTTAATAATCATGGGTTTATTCCTTTGGCTTTATGAAGATGCTTTATGCAGCTTCTGCCATTTCCTCAACAGTCGGGCAAGTACAAATCAAGTTCTTGTCGCCGTATACATTGTCCACTCTAGCTACAGGTGGCCAATATTTATCTACAATGAAACTGCCAGCTGGCATAACTGCTTGCTCTCTAGAAAATGGATGTGTCCAATCAGCCTTTGTTAGATCACCAATGGTAAATGGTGCATGCTTCAATGGGCTGTCCTCTTGGCAAGAATAATGTTTGATTTCGTTGGCAATACCAATCATTGCATCGCAAAAACGATCAAGTTCAAACAATGGTTCTGATTCAGTTGGTTCAATCATCAAAGTTCCAGCAACAGGCCATGACATGGTCGGAGCGTGGAAACCATAGTCGATCAAGCGCTTTGCGATGTCATCAACTGAAACACCGTGCTCTTTGTCCATAGGACGAACATCGACAATACACTCGTGCGCAACGCGACCGTTGTTGCCGCGGTAGAGAATATCAAAGTGGCCTTCAAGCTTCTTGGCAACATAGTTCGCAGACAAAATTGATAGTGCAGACGCCCGACGTAGACCATCTCCGCCCATCATGCGGACATACATCCAAGAAATTGGCAGGATAGATGCACTGCCATGTTCGGTTGCAGCTACTGCGTTTTCCTTTGAGTCACCACGTGAGTGCCCGGGCAAATGTGGTACAAGGTGAGCAGCAACACCGATTGGACCTACACCTGGTCCACCACCACCATGTGGAATGCAGAAGGTCTTGTGCAGGTTCATGTGACAAACGTCGCCACCAATGTCTCCGGGACGTGCCAAACCGACCATCGCGTTCAAGTTAGCGCCATCTAGATAAACTTGACCGCCATGATCATGAACAACCTGACAGATGTGTTTTATTGATGCCTCGAACACTCCATGTGTTGAAGGATATGTAACCATCAAAGCAGCGAGGTTGTCAGAGTGTTTTGCAGCCTTTGCTTCCAAATCAGCGACATCAATGTTGCCTTCATCATCACACTTAACCGCAACAACTTTCATACCCGCCATAAACGCACTGGCGGGGTTTGTTCCATGAGCTGATGTTGGGATTATGCAAATGTTACGATGTCCCTCTCCGCGCGATGCGTGATAAGCGCTGATCGCGAGCAAACCAGCATATTCACCTTGGCTACCGGCGTTTGGTTGCAGTGACACACCCGCAAAGCCTGTAACCTCGCACAACCAGTCTTCAAGTTGTGAGATCATTGTGAGCGTTCCCTGTGCCATCGACTTGGGCACAAATGGGTGTTGGTTAGAAATTTCGGCCCATGTTACAGGAGCCATTTCAGCTGCAGCGTTCAACTTCATGGTGCAAGAACCAAGTGGAATCATTGCACGATCAAGTGCCAAATCTCGGTCCGCAAGCTTGCGAAGGTAACGCATCATCTCAGTTTCTGAACGATGCGCATGGAACACCTCCTGCGACAGAATATTCTTAAGTTCAACTGGTTGCTGATTAACGTCAACCATGCGGAATTCCATAGCCTTGCACATGCGCAAAACCGTATCCATTTCACAAGTTTCATCGAAAGAAACAGAAACGTTGCCGGCCTCGTCAGAATGCACCAAATATCCAAGCTTACGTGCAGGCGCAACAAGTTGAGCAGCGTTTAGAATGGTTACTGTGTCAAATCGGTCGCTTCCAACAATATCAAAGCCAGATGCAATGGCGGATGCAGCAAAAGTTTCCGCCATATGCGCAATGCGTGATGCGATTTGTGTCAGGCCTTCTGGACCGTGATAAATGGCATAGGCGGCGGCCATGTTTGCTAACAACGCCTGTGCAGTACAAATGTTAGACGTCGCTTTTTCACGGCGAATGTGTTGCTCACGTGTTTGCAGTGCCAAACGATAAGCCGGATTACCATTTGCATCGATAGATTGACCAATCAAACGTCCAGGCATCAATCGCTTGTGCTCGTCTTTACAGGACATGTATGCGGCGTGTGGTCCACCATAACCGAGCGGAACACCAAAGCGTTGCATGCAACCAACGGCGATGTCAGCACCGAGTTCACCTGGGTTTTTGTTCAACATCAAAGACATGGGGTCAGCAGCGATTATAACCAACACGCCCAACTCTTTGGCCGCAGCAATTGTTTCTGCATGATCAGAGATCACACCTTGTGCATCTGGAACTTGAAGAATTAACGCGGCGGTATTTGCATCTGGTTCGTCGTAAGAAATTTCAACACCAATTGGTTTTGCACGTGTTTCGATGACATCCAGAGACTGCGCAAAAAGCTTGTTTCCAATTACAATTTTGTTGCGCTTTGAACGATGAGATCGAACGGCCATTAATACGCCTTCGGCCACAGCGGTTGCTTCGTCCAAAAGCGAGGCATTGGAAACTGGTAAACCTGTAAGCTCAGCCACCAATGTCTGGTAGTTGAACAACATTTCTAAACGGCCTTGAGAAATCTCAGGCTGATATGGTGTGTAAGCCGTGTACCAAGCTGGATTTTCGAACAAATTACGCTTTATAACTTGTGGAACATGGCAATTGTAATACCCCTGCCCGATCAAAGCACGTGCACTTTGATTTTGGCCAAGAATTGAAAACAACTCTTCCAAAGCTTCTTCTTCACTGGCGGCATCAGGCAGATTCAAGGCCTCAGTTACTCGAATGTCCGCAGGTAAGGTTTCATCCAGTAAGTCTTCAATTGAAGACAAGTTGAGAGCCTTCAACATGGTCTCAATATCTTTTCCACGAGGACCAATGTGTCTGTCTGCAAATGCCGCCATGATTTTATGCTCCGATAAATGCGTTGTAACCGTCAAGGTCCATTAAGCCGTCAAGCTGGCTTAGGTCTGACAACTTCATTTCCCATAACCAACCGTCACTTTCGGCCGCAGAGTTAACCAGAGAGGAATCTTCACCCACTGCATCGTTGATGGCTGTAATTTCACCATCTGCCGGAGCGAAAACGTCTGAAGCTGCTTTAACCGACTCAACAACTGCAGCGTCACCATCTTTTTCGACTTCATCGCCAACTTGTGGCAGATCAACAAAAACAAGCTCACCCAGTTGATCTTGTGCGTAATTGGTAATGCCGACCCGTGCCACATCTCCGTCTACAGCCAACCATTCGTGCTCTTCTGAATAATAAATTTTTGACATGACTTTCTTCCCTTTAAAATTTTAACGTTTGTATGATGGTGTAACGAACGGCATTTTCGCGACTGAACCCGGTAATTTTTTACCGCGAACCTCAGCGAACAATTCTTGTCCGTCAACTGCTTGATTTTTTTGAATATAGGCGTGTGTAATTGGTCCACCAACATTGGGCCCAAAACCGCCAGAGGTGACAACGCCAACTTCTTCACCGTCTGCTGTATATAATAGTGCGCCAGCACGAACAGGAGCTCGTCCTGAAGGTTTGAAGCCTATCCGTTTGCGTGTAACGCCCTGTTCCTGAATTTTGGTAAAAGCATCTGCGCCAATAAAACCACCAGTTGCACGGCGAGCCTTTGGCATGGACCAAAGCATACTTGCTTCAACAGGGTTTAAGTCCAGAGTTAAGTCTTGACCATATAGTGGTAAGCCAGCTTCAAGCCTTAGACTGTCGCGCGCGCCAAGGCCAATTGCCTCGACAGCATCATGAGCCAACAAGCGCTTTGTTAACGCCTCTGTTTGATCTGCGGGTGCCGAAATTTCAAATCCGTCTTCACCTGTGTAGCCTGAACGTGCAATGTTTAACCCGCCGATTGTCTTCATGTGCATGAACTTCAGGTCGCTTACCGCAAAACCCAAATCTTCCAGAACAGCTTCTGCTTTTGGCCCTTGCAACGCAATTAAACCGTCATCATGCATGGTGATATCAACTTTGAAATCTTCAGCCACAGTTTTCATGTGTGCCAGATCACCATCTTTACAAGCACCATTTACGACAACAATGAACTTATCAGCTGAAAGACGATTGATAATTAAATCATCGATGAATCCGGCGTTTTCGTTTAACAAAAACGAATATTTGCACTGACCTGCTTCCATTCCACTTATATCAGCGGGCACCAGTCGCTCCAGAACTGGAACAACGTCGACACCTTCAACATGTACCTGCCCCATATGGCAAACATCGAACAAGCCCGCGCTTTCGCGGCAATGTAGATGTTCTTTCATCACCCCCAATGGGTAGGAAATTGGCATGGTGTAGCCAGCAAACGCGGCCATTTTTGCACCAAGTTCGACATGCAAATCATGTAAAGGAGTTTGTTTGGAGCTAGGTGACATAAAGCAATTTCTTTCAGGTTATGAACAACAGACAGCCACACAACCGTTTTCACTCGATTGTATCGACAACCTGCTCCGTCATAAGCCTGAGAGATTCACCTGGCCATTTGGCTAGGCTTGCACCTTGGGCGTAAAGCAGTGGAAACTGCTTTAACTTTCCAGAGAGTTACGAATAAACAACCGGTCCTTTTGCCTGAGAGATTTGCAGGTCGCTTTCCCCTTCGGCGTCCTTTGATTGTGTCAAAGGCTCTCTCCCGGTATATTAGTAGCTTTTTTTGCTCCGTAACCGAGGACATTGGTGCCGCAGAATGACGTGCATGTCAAGTGAGCTTGAATTCAAATGTGTTTTTTTGAATTTTGACTGTTCACGAGAATGAGATTCAACGTTACGTGACACTGATACATAGTTTGATAAACATGACATGAGTTTCAGGCAATTATGAAAGAGGGTCTTATGTCAAACAATCGAAAATCACGTAGAAATTTCCTACGTACTGCTGGGCTATTTGTTGCTGGAACTTCTGTGGTAGCCTTAACAGGAGCTCGGTCAGTTTTCGCAATGATGTCAAAATTCAGCATTCAAAAATCTTTTGCTGTCGAAGGTTATGATGCCGTAGCCTACTTCACCGAAAACAGAGCGGTACGTGGCAATTCTGACCATCAATTTAGTTACATGGGTGCACCGTTCAGATTTGCATCTGCAGCGAACAGAGACATTTTTGCTGCCAATCCAGAAGCATATGCTCCACAGTATGGTGGATATTGCGCATACGCAGTAAGTCGTGGTTATACAGCGACCGGATCACCAACAGCTTGGACGATCCATGATGGGAAGCTATATTTAAACGTGAGCAAAATCGTTCGTGCGTTATGGAGCACTAACAAAAGTGGAAATATTAAAAATGCTGATGAAAATTGGCCGAATGTTTTGGGTTAAAAACAAAAAGAGGTCCCAGAAAACACTGAGACCTCTTTTTTTGTTTCACGAAATTTTAGCGAGATTTAGCGTGGAATTGGAAATGGGTTTCCGTTGATAGAAACTTCTTCCAAGCTTGTCATTTCAATATTGTAGATTAGAGAGCCGTCATCTTGAATCTGGCCCATGCTTTCAACAAAGCCAATCGCGCCGATTGCACCGAAAACAGCTGTTTGCATGTCTTCACTTAGGTCTGGAGATAGGCCAATGATAAAGGCCTTAAGTCCATCTAATCCCTTTACAACCAAGGTTCCTTTAACATCTGGAAGCGGACCTTTTGATGGATCAAACGATGCATCAACTTCAAAATTTGAACCTATGCTAAAGTCATATCCTTCACCGGACAAAGCAATGCGCATTTCTGGCGCAAATGTGCCAGTATTGAATGCTTCCAACAGTTCATTCAAGTTTTCCATGACATGTGCTTCGGGACGCAACTTACCCTTAATCATGTCAGAGATATTGTCGCGGCCTACTTCATCCACATAGTATGGAATTGGTGAGTGACCCAAACCAAATGAAAGTGAGATGTTTTCTGGTACGATTCTAGCCGGAAGATTCGCCATTGCAACCGCAGGAACAGACAAACCATTGAATGAGATGCCTTCACCTGAATATCTGTCGTCACCGCGTGTAGAGTTCAGATCAAGTGTTAGACCAAATTTCTCAGCTGAGAAAACCTCCCCCATCATTGGGTGCTGAATTGTCAATCCTGTACCGTCATAATTTGCCGTAACCCCACCAAAGGCAAATAGGGCTTCCATAACCGCAGAAACGGATATGTTTTCTGGGTTATCATTGCCAGTTTCAATCATCTCAATTAGCGCTGATTTCAGGCGCGCAGGTTCAAGATCACCAACAACAACGTCAGTTTCAACGAGCTTTAAATCGGCCTGAGCAGCTAACATTGGGTTTTCTGAAGTTAGATTAACAGCATAACCAGATGCTTCTGAATCTGAGACAACTTCAAAAGTACCGTCTTTGTTTGATGCACCATAAGAGGTTGTTGACTTAGTTTCGTCGATATTAACTGTGTAAGTAAATTCTGGGTTACCTTGTGTGTTTGCAAGGTCGGTCATAACGGCGTTTGAAGTAAATGAGTCAACAGGAACAAACAAGCTGTCAACGATGCTTAACAAAAACGCTTTTCGCTTGGCCGCATCGGCCATGCTTTCTGTATCCTTCAGTGCCACATGGGCAATGCTTTTCAATAACTTGAATTGAGGAACAGCGTTTGAAATTTTGACAGTTGAATTTGTCTCCATGCCACCAATTTGGTAGCTGATTTTCCCAACTTCTTGTCCAAGACCCGTTCCGTCAAAATCCAGATCAAATCCGCTTATTTTCGCAGAAGAATTTTGTTCACCATCAGTTTTGGAATAACTTGTCGTAGAGGAGCTTTCGCCGAAAGACAGTTTGCCAGGTAGACCGTTTAAAGAAAGACCAATGCCTGAGGACGCATAGTTAAATTCGGTGAAATCATCCTGTTCAATGTTCCAGGTTCCAGACCAACCTAAGTTGGAAATGGTGATTGTCGCTTGACCAGCCAAGTCAACGACAACATCTCCATCAACGATTGCGTCGTTTACTTTATAAGCTTCTGCACCATCTTCAACCTGAAAGGAAATTGCTGGAATTGGGCTGCCATCAATAGTCGCATCTGTAATAGTAACATTGAAGGGTCCCTCGCCTTCAACTGATACTTTTGCGTTCTTCAGCGGTCCTAGTAGTCCCATTGAAAACGGAAGTTCAACGTCTTTTTGTAACTTTTCCTGAAGTTCGGTAGCTGTTAACGCATAAGCTTGGGGTGTAATGGCCAGCAATGCTGTTGCCAATAATGTTGTAGTTATGGATTTTCTAATTTTAAACATGCTGTTACAGCCTTTACTATCTAGTCACAATTTTTAGAATCAATTAACGAATAATCTCAGTAAATTACCTATTTGGCAACTTACAATCAGTTCACCAACAAAAACCGCCCTGCAAACCAGATGAGTTCTGTTTAATCAAGGCGGCTTTATTGGCTGGGTTTAGGTATCTATGCCTAGGAAATGTAGCCTATTGAAGGCGGTATTTTGCACCTAAATCGTCAAAAAATCCACGTGTCTGCTGGAGTTTGATCCAATGGTTTACAAAGTTGATCCATACTTGATCACCTTGTGGCAATAGCATAGCAACTGGCGTTGGAGCACGCGGTGCAGAAACAGGCACGATCATTAGCTGTGGGAATTTTTCAACCAGCTTCGAAGCTTCTGTGTTGGAGGTAATGTGTGCGTCAGCGCGACCGGCTAAAACTTCCTGGAAATCACGAGCCGGCGCCTCAACAACAACATGTTTTGCGTCTGGGAAGAAGCGTTTTACTTGGTCTTCCTGTGTGGTACCCAAGGTCGCTGCAACAGATACATCTGCGTTGTTAAGATCTGCCCAATCTTTAAATTTGTCCGCGTTCTTTTTTAGAACCAATGGAACTGTCGCGACTGCAAAATAAGGTTCTGAGAAACCAGCTGCTTTCATGCGACCTACTTTAAGAGATGCACTTCCTGTCATGTGGTACTTGCCAGCAACAACGCCGTTTACCAAAGTTTTCCAGTCCGTAGCAACGAACTCAATTTCCACACCCATATCGGAAGCGAGTTGAGTTAAAACATCAATATCATACCCTTTATAAGAATTACTTATAGGGTCTTTAAGTGTCATCGGGTTCCAATCACCAGTCGTTCCGACCTTTAGAACACCGTTTGACAAAATGTCATTCAAGGCAGATTGAGCATGCGCTGCGTTGCCGCACAGCCCCAATGTCAGGCCCAAAAGGGCCATAACTTTTACTAAACGTTTCATTTTAATTCCTTAAGAAAATTAGGTTAAGACTTCGCATAAACCAAACCCAAACGTATAATCTATGTAACAACGCGAGAATCCGACTAGATCGCAAAGATCCACTTATCAAATAGGCATGGAGCCATTCAAAGTCAATCAATTGACCTGATTTGAATGCTTCAATATATTGTGAGCACTATGACTGATAAGATCAATTGAAGCGAAAGCAAGAGTTTGCAAAAGAAACTGAATTTCACTGCTTTAAGGTTACAATTTCAAAAATTCTGGCTTTTGCTGCTAATCCCTTTGTTCCTAAGTGGCTGTAGTGTTGATTGGGGTTGGTACGTTGTGGACCCTACTTTACCTGCAGGGTTGGGCAATCTGAAGTTCCTACTTGGCGGATACTTATACACCGTACTAATGTCTTTTAGCGCTATAGGTATTTCACTGGTCTTTGGATTATTGGTCGCCTTGCCCGCATTTTCGAAGTTTCGTATTTTTCGCTATCTGAATGTGGGCTTTGTTGAAGTGTTCCGGGCTATTCCTCCCTTAGTCTTAATCTTGTGGGTGTACTATGGATTGCCGGTTGTTTTGGGTATTAACCTTTCGATATTCTGGGCAGGTGTCATTGCTTTGTCTCTTGCAGACATTCCATTTATGGCAGAAGTTTACAGAGCGGGTATACAATCGGTTCCAGAAGGGCAATCAGAGGGTGCGAAGGCTATCGGCTTAAACTCTTGGCAAACCATGTGGTTTATCGTCCTACCACAAGCGATTAGGCAGATTTTGCCAGCAATGGGAAATCAGTTCGTACTCATTCTAAAGACTTCT
Source organism: Alphaproteobacteria bacterium (assembly GCA_049607365.1). Taxonomy (GTDB): domain Bacteria; phylum Pseudomonadota; class Alphaproteobacteria; order UBA7985; family JBMYWL01; genus JBMYWL01. The sequence continues at coordinate 9,081 of JBMYWL010000048.1, forward strand.
TCACTTGTTTCAGTCATTGGCTACAGTGAGCTAACCCGACGCGCAAATGAGCTTGTAGTTGTTGAATATCGTGCATTAGAGATTTATTCGGTGTTAGTACTTGAGTACCTGGTTCTAATTTTAGCTGTGTCGTTCTTCGTACGGTGGTTAGAAAAACATTTGAACAGGAACTTAGCCAGATAAGATTTTTGCCATATCACCGCTGCAAACCAGTTCCAGAGTGTTGCCGTCTGGGTCATTGATGTACAACGACGACCAGTTTACCCACTCGTGGTAAGCCTCATCTTTTAGAAGCATAAGTTTCTGAAGCTTTTCTTTCAAATGTAGATAATCAGTCGCTGAAATGTTTATCGCAAAATGGTGCAAGCTGGTTTTTGAAATGCTTACTTTCTCAGCTGCCCTAGGGTGAAACAAAGCCAGCACTTGTGTGTGACCTTCATGACCGCCAGCAAGTTTAAAGAAGCTAATCCTAAGGTTCCCTCCTTCGTCAAAGAAATCTTTGATCAGCTCAAGCCCAATTTGGTTTTTGTAGAAATCACGAAGTTGTTCAATATTACTTGTCGCAAGTGCAATTTCCCCCAAGCCTTTTGAATATGCTGATAGATTTAGGGAGTTCGTACTATGCATTCTAAACCATCCTTCAATGTTTAACCGGAAACAACTTTCCTACCCCGCCTTTTGATCATACATTCAGATTTATTAAAGCAACAGATTTTGCTGGTACAGATTACC
>JBMYWL010000049.1:0-9640 GCA_049607365.1 Alphaproteobacteria bacterium
CCCTGCCCGCTCAAGAACCTTGGGCATCGATGGAAAACACTGGCAGTTGGTAGCTGTATAAAGAATATTTCTGCCGCTTTTATCCTTCGATACGATTTTCATGACGAAAATCACTCAGGATGACAGGTTGCAAAAGATCTGGCATCCTGTGCGCTCGTTGAACAGCGGTCGACGAAAGTATCGAAGAGCGGTTCACCTTATTGCTGCACCCACCTAAAACGCGCGGTGCTGCCACCTGCCTACCAATCTTGACTAAAAGCTGCTGCGGGTAGATATGTCTGCCCGTAAGTTTGTAGAACATCTTTTGCTGACGCGTGAGCAGCACCAAACTCTATCACTGCCTAAGCCCTGAACCGAACGTTCAGCCCTTAGGCCATAACATCGGTTGTGCGTGGCATTGCCACCACGAGATGACATTCTTCCAAGTTCCCATTTCACGCGGGGTTCTTAAGATTGACAGGCAAATCTATATTGCCCGTTGATCAGAGCCGCAGCACACAACGCGTTCCTCGTCTGGAATTGCGCTGCCCCCTGCTGTATTTTATTTACGGGCTATGCGCGCGAATTTGCTGTGCATTTGTCCACCTGAAAGTGTGTATTTTGACATCTTTTGACGACTTGGGTTTAAACCCAACCATTCTTAAAGCTATTGAAGAGCTTGGCTATACAGAGCCTAGCCCAATTCAACAAAAAGCTATCCCTTTGCTGCTTGAGCGCAACGACATTATGGGGTTGGCACAGACCGGAACCGGCAAGACTGCTGCCTTTGGCCTACCGCTTATCCAACACCTTTTTGGTGAACATGAGCGTGCCGGACAACGCGGTTGTCGCGCCCTAATCCTCGCGCCAACACGTGAGCTTGCAAACCAAATCGCCGACAACATGCGCTCGTTTGTTAAGCGCATGCATCTGCGTGTGGCCGTGGTTGTTGGTGGCCAGTCCATCAGCACGCAAATGAAGACCATGTCTCGCGGTACCGACATTTTGGTGGCAACACCGGGTCGCTTGCTTGACCTTGTTAAGCGCCGTGCCGTGTTCTTGGACCAAACCAAATATCTTGTGTTGGACGAAGCTGACCAAATGCTTGACCTTGGTTTCATCCACGCACTACGTGAAATTTCCAAACTTGTGGGCAAACCACGCCAAACCATGTTGTTTTCAGCAACCATGGCCAAGCAAATGGAAGAGATTTCGCGCTCATACCTTACAGACCCTGTTCGGGTTCAAGTTGCGTCTCAAAACAAAGCCGCTGACAAGGTTTCTCAATCAGTTCACTTCCTGCCAGCCAAAGACAAAACCAATCTGTTGAAAGCTTGCCTGACTGATAACCCAGACGCCCTATCGCTCGTGTTTGCACGTACCAAGCATGGTGCTGAAAAACTAATGCTACACTTGGTAACCTGTGGTTTTAAAGCTGGCTCTATCCACGGTAACAAAAGCCAAAGTCAGCGTGACCGCGCAATTCGCGAATTCAAAGCTGGCGATATCAAAATTTTGGTTGCAACAGACGTTGCCGCACGTGGGATCGACATTTCGGGTGTCACACACGTTTATAACTACGAGTTACCTGACGTTGCTGAAAACTATGTTCACCGTATTGGCAGAACAGCCCGTGCCGGTGCTGAAGGTGAAGCAATCGCGTTTTGTGGTCCAAACGAAATGGGCTTGCTGCGCGATGTTGAACGCCTAATGCGCATGTCAGTTCGCGTTGCAAGCGGTAAGCCGCACCTAGACGAAACCGCTAAGCCAAAACGCGGTGGCGGCGGTGGTGGCCGTGGTGCTGCAAGCGGCGGACAAGGCCGTGGCAGAGCTGGTCAAGGTGCTGGTCGCGGCGGTGCTGGTTCAAATGGCGCACGCCCAAATGGGCGCAATCAACGCTCAGAGGGCCCAAAAGCGCAAAGTCAGCCCGAGCGACGAGCGTCGTCGTAGCAGCCGTGCTTTAAAACCGCGTGAAGATGCTTCAGCAGCTGATGTACGTCGTGCAGAAAACCGCGAATTCGAAAACCGGACAATGGCAGCGCGTGAGCATCAACCAGTAAAACGTAGCAGTCACCGGAAAGGTTCGGATTTGGACAGTTTAAAGCCCGAGAACGAAAAGCGTGATTTTGATAAACGTGCAAAACGTAACGAACCATCTGACAATCGTGCCAAGGTTGATCGTCGCGGTGGTAAGGGTGCTGCTGGTAAAAGCAAGCAATAAGCCTGGCAATAAACCCGCGGGTAAAGCGACAGGTGCCAAGCCACAAAACCGTGGTGGTAGCAAACCGCTAAGACGTAAGCGCGACGCCGCTTAAGACTTTGAAAACCGGACCCCGCAAAAAACTGCGGGGTCTGGAAATTTTAGCTGCGAACGTCAACGCCAGCGTTCGATAGACAGGCGGAGATCGTCTCAAACCCAAGGCGTGAATACTCAAGCGGATTTGCTTTTGACGGGTCCTGCTCTGCTTCAACAACAACCCATCCGTTAAAATCAAACTCTTTGATTAGATCAGCAACTGGTTGGTAGTTGATAACCCCGTCGCCCGGTACGGTGAAAACACCCGCAAACACAGCGTCCAAAAACGCCATCTCTTCGGCCCACACACGCTTGGCAATGTCAGCACGAACATCTTTTACGTGGATGTGGTTGATGCGTGACATGTGACGGCGCATTGCAGCGACCATTTCATCTTGGCTTGAACCACCAAAGACCAAATGTCCCGTGTCAAAAACCAAACCCGCTTCATCGCCTGAGTTTGTCATCAACAAATCCAGCTCAGCTTCTTTCTCAATGATCGTTCCCATATGGTGGTGGTAAGCCATTGGCAAACCAGCAGCTTCCATTTTGCGCGCGAGCATTGTTAATTTTTCACCATATGCCTTGATTTGATCTTCCGTCATAACCGGACGGTCTTTCAGTGCGACATCAAGCTTGGTTTGTGTTGAATTCGACGTTTCGGCGTACACACACACAGGTGAACCACAAGTCAGCAAAACTTCCATGTGTTTGGCCATGCGGTCATACTCTTCGTCTACAGAGTACAGCAACAATTCACCAGAATACCAACCGGACGCCAAGGTCAGCCCGTGCGCATCCAGACTGGTTTTCAAACCTTTGGGGTCGTTGGGGTATGAACCACCCTTTTCTGTTCCGGTAAAACCGGCTTCACGACTTTCGCGCCAAACCTGTTCCAAACTGGTGTCCCGACCCAAGTCAGGCAAATCATCATTTTTCCAAGCAATCGGGGCTACAGCCAAAGCAACAGATGTCATGTTTAAATCTCTATTTTTTGAAACGTCGAAAGATCCTTAGCGGCCAACGATTTGCAATGCCAGCTTTTCTGCGTTTCCAAGCAAATTTGTGTCCAAACCGCTGTCAAAACCCCAATTTTTGAGAGCCATATCAAGCGCATTCGTTGATAAATTACCTTTTGCCCCTGGTGCAAACGGGCAACCGCCTAAACCAGCGATGGAGGAGTCAAAACAGCGCAAACCCGCACCCAAAGAGACTTTCACGTTGTCGAGCGCACGTTTGTTGGTGTCGTGGAAGTGCCCTGCAAGCTTGGATGCATCTGCGATTTTCAGAACTTTTGCCAACAACTGATCAATATGGTCCGGTTGCGCTTGCCCGATTGTATCACCCAGAGACACTTCATAAACGCCCAAAGCCAAGAGTTTCTCGGTCAAATCTGCGGTTTGTTGAAAATTCAACACCCCTTCATAGGGACAATGTGTGACGCAAGATATGTATCCACGAACAGGTAATCCAACTGCCTTGGCTTCAACAATCAACGGCTTGATGCGTTCTAAACTTTCAGAGATGCTGCAATTGGTGTTCTTTTGACAAAAGGTCTCTGATGCAGCCGTGAACACCGCGACCTCATCACACTTGGCATCAATTGCCCGCTCCAACCCTTTCATGTTAGGTGTCAAGCCAGCATAAGTAACGCCCGAGCGCCGCTCAATGCCTTCCATAACCTCAGCAGATGTGGCCATTTGCGGCACCCACTTGGGGCTGACAAAGCTTGAAACTTCGATCTTGTCAAACCCGCAACCTGACAGGGCATCAACCAGTTGCACCTTGTCCTCAACCGAAACCAGATGTTTTTCGTTTTGTAGACCGTCCCGTGGCCCAACTTCAAAGACACGAACCTTTTCCATGGGTTAAGCAGTCTGGTTGAACAGTTCGCGCCCAATTAACATGCGGCGAATTTCAGACGTACCAGCACCAATCTCATACAGCTTAGCGTCCCGTAACAAACGGCCCGTTGGCAAGTCATTGGTGTAGCCAATGCCGCCAAGCGCTTGAATGGCTTCCAGTGACATGAGCGTTGCCTTCTCTGCGCTGTAAAGAATGCATCCCGCAGCGTCTGCACGTGATACCTCTCCACGATCACACGCAGCAGCCACAGCATATACATAGGCGCGGCATGCGCTAAAGGTCGAGTACATGTCCGCGACTTTTCCCTGCATCAACTGAAACTCGCCAATCGCACGCCCAAACTGTTTGCGTTCGTGCATGTAGGGCATCACCACGTCCATACAGGCGGCCATAATGCCAAGCGGACCACCGGAAAGTACCACACGTTCATAGTCCAAGCCGGACATAAGAACCTTAACGCCCTCGCCCTCTTCGCCCAAAATGTTCTCGTATGGCACTTCGACGTTGTCAAAAATCAGCTCGCAGGTGTTGGAACCACGCATGCCGAGCTTGTCGAGTTTTTGGCCTGTTGAAAAACCGACCATGTCTTTTTCGATGATAAAAGCGGTTATGCCTTTGCTGCCAGCTTCTGGGTCCGACTTGGCATAAACAATCAAAGTTGTGGCATCTGGACCGTTGGTGATCCACATTTTTGTGCCATTCAATATGAAGCGATCGTTGCGTTTTTCAGCACGCAACTGCATCGAAACAACGTCTGACCCCGCCCCCGGCTCTGACATGGCCAAAGAACCAACATGCTCACCCGAACAGAGTTTTGGTAAAAGTGCCGCCTTTTGTTCTTCTGTACCATTGCGGTTGATCTGATTTACACACAGATTGGAGTGTGCACCGTACGAAAGACCGACGGAGGCAGATGCACGTGAAATTTCTTCAACAGCAACCACGTGGGCAAGGTAGGACATGTCGCTACCACCATGCTCAGTCGGTGCGGTTACCCCCAACAGGCCAAGGTCACCCATTTCACGCCACAGGTCATTTGGGAATTCGTTTTCAAGATCAATCGCGTGGGCTCTGGGTGCGAGTTTTTCAGCAGCCCAACGTTGAACCACGTCACGCAGAGCGTCAATGTCTTCGCCCAACCCAAAATTCATTCCTGCAGTAAACATGCCCAAGCTTCCTTATTGATCCATACCTAAGGTAAATTTTTAGCCGCAAGTATAACTTGAATCAAGCTGAGCTTGACGCCTTCACTAAAATCGATCGGCGGCAAGCCTGTCAAAACTGATCTCAGCACCTGTCGCATCCAACAGACGAACACCCTGCCCCGGCAACACGCGGCCAATAACTGACACCTGCGGGAACCACTTTCGAACATGTTCGACAGTTTCAGCAGGCACACTGAACAACAGTTGATGGTCGGGACTTTCGAAAATCTGCTGCCCGATTGGCAGAGAGTTATCAGCGAAGGAAATCGATGAGAAATCGATGTTGATCCCAACATCAGAGGTCAAGGCAAGCCGCACCAAATCTGGCAATAAGCCCGTGGAGATGTTAACCGCCGCACGTGCACGGGCCTGATCCAACAAAAACGAGCCCAAAGCCCAATTTGGTTCCGGGCTAAGGTGCGCGCCGACAAATCGGTCGTTCTGGTGGTCTTTAAACCCGAAATCAGCACCTGCTTGAATATGTTGGCCCAATGCCGCCAACCCTGCCTGACCGGATTGACAAATTAGGTCACCAGGTCGTGCACCTTTAGCAGACAAGGGTTTTCCTGCCAACTCGCCCACGCAAGACATGGACACAACAACCGGACCTTTGGTTGTTTTTGTTTCGCTGCTGACGATTGACAAGCCAAATTCTTGGAGTTCATTTACCAACCCAACACCGAACATGTTTATCCAGTTGTTGTTCGCGGTTTCGTTCAAGCAAAGCACCAGTGAACAATTTCTGGCAACGGCACCCTTAGCGGCAAGCTCAGCCACGCAAATGCGCAGCAAACGAGCTGCAACAGTCTTGGGCGAGTCTGTTGGCATGAAATCCGCACCGCCTATCAAGGTGTTTGAAACCATGACCTGTGTCAACCTGTCCGACATGGCTAAGGCTTGACCATCCACCGGCACCAAAACAGCAAGTGGATCTTCATCAAGAATAGGGTTTAGAACGTCGGCAATAAAATCTAGTTTTTGCATATAGGTCTCGGCAGCATTTAATAAATACGCAGACTTAAAAGCAAAAAGGGGGCCACCTGCCCCCTTAAATTCTTATATGTAAGGCGTCACAAAAACAAAGCGCACCATGGTGGCAAATCTGCAACACTTCCCCCTATCTACAAGGGCTTACTCAGGTGTTTCTATATCTTCAGGGCGCATTTGGCTGGCGATTTGGTGTAAAGCGCCGTTGGCGAGTTTCGGTTCTTTGCCCGAAAAGAAGCCCTTAGCAATTTCTACATACTCATTCAAAATCACTTTTGCAGGTACGTCTTCTCTAAATGCGAGCTCGTACGTAGCAGTTCGCAACAAGGCCAACAGAACTGTGTCCAGTCTTTCGACACGCCAATCTTCGGGTAAAACGCCTGTTAGTATATCGTCAATGTCGCCAGTACTTGTACGCGTGCCACGAACAAGTTCGGAAAAGAACCCACGGTCAAGGTCTCTAAGCGTAATGCCGTCCATATCATCGTTCAAACGGTGTTGCACGAACTGTAACAACACACGATCAACGTTAAGACTTTCATCCTGCGAAAGTTGATACAAGGCTTGAACAGCTGCAAAGCGCGCCGCATGACGGCCAGCAATTTTCTTCGACGGGTTTTGGGACATTTTTTTTGGTTCTTGTGACATTTACGCCTCGTTCAATCTTGGGTTAAAGCGGGCTTTGATCGCGAATAAACGCATGGCGCTTTCCGCTGCCTGCTTGCCATCAAGCTTAGCGTTTTCAGTCTTTCCATCGCACACACTTCCAAAAGCGATGCTGGTGTTCGCTTGAATTGCGATTTGCTGTAGACCAACAGATATAACTTTGAATTGCTCAAGATCGTTGGTTAAGTCCGCCAGCACGATTGTCGCATCAAAATTTTTACTTTTCGCAGCGAAAGAAGCAGCAACAGCTAAGTCAGCCGCTTGTTTAACTGGAATGGTTTCGTAAGAAGCACCCGCCTCTTCCAGAACAGACACAGCGCCTTCGTTCAAAGCGTCGCCAATGTCAGTTTTCTGCTCAAGTACCAACAGCATAAGGTGTGGTGCGTGGTCTAATTCAGAAGGCATGTAGTTCCTATTCTTTCAAACCCAATTCAGGGCCTATAAATGCGGTGTCTAAGGCTTAAATTCAAGCATTCTGGCAACATATCTCGCCAGCATATCTATTTCAAAGTTCATTTCATCACCAACAACCAATTCGTCAAAGGTCGTTGCCTGCCACGTATGGGGAATTATGTTAACTTCGAACTCTGCGCCCTCAACCTGATTTACGGTCAGAGAAACCCCATTTAAGGCGATTGATCCCTTTTCAGCAACCAAGGGGGCAAAGGCATCTGGCAGACGAAGTCGAACGCAGTGCGAATCCCCCACCACATCAATACCAGTAACTTTGAGCAGCCCGTCAACGTGGCCCGAAACCAAATGCCCGCCCATTGTGTCACCAAGTGCAAGTGAACCTTCAAGGTTTAACCGGCTGCCAACTTGCCAAGTTTTAAGCGTTGTTCGGCTTAGGGATTCAGCTGAGGCTTCGAATTCAAACCAATTGTCATTGTCTGGTGAAACATGAAAATCAGTCACCGTCATACAAGCGCCGGAACAAGCGATTGATGCACCCAAAACCAAGTGCGGTGGTTGCATGCCACAAGCAACCCGGAACAGTGTATCGCCGCGTGTTTCAATTTTGGTGATTTTGCCAATGTGCGTAACTAATCCTGTAAACAAGGTCTGTAGATCTCCATCGTGTCGTCGCCAAGTTGCTGGCGTTCAATAGGTTTGAAAGTCAGGCTGTCTGCGACCTCAGCCAACTTTAAATCAGCTACTGCGCGCCTAGCGTCCCCACCAAACAACTTTGGTGATCGGAACCAGATTAATTCGTCAACAATGCCTGCTTGTAGCAAGGCCGTTCCAAGCCTTCCACCTGACTCAACATACACACTGTTAATACCTTTGTCGGCAAGTAAGGAGAAGGCCTGATGAAAATCACACTGTAAATGCCAAGCATTGGGCAATAAGTCTAATATCTCCGAAGCTTCAAGGGTTGAATTCGGGTCTAGAACTACTGCCTGTGGAGAGAACTCTGTCAATCCATTCAACCGAACATCAAGCGACGGCTTATCAAGCCTAAATGTGTTTGCCCCCACCATAATCGCATCAAATTGGGCACGCTGTTGATGAACTTTTTGTCGCGCTAAGCTTCCGGTTATCCACTTGCTTTTGCCATTGGACAAGGCTGTGTTCGCATCAAGTGTGGTTGCTACCATCAAAGCGACAAAGGGACGTTTGCGCTCCATACGGCTTAAAAAACCGCGCATCGACGCACGACATGCGCTTTCTTCGACGCCAGTAACCACATGAATGCCAGCTGATGTCAGCTTTTTAAGTCCAGAGCCAGCAACTTGCGGGTTCGGGTCCTGCAAACCGACGTAAACTTTTTTAACACCAGATTTAATAAGAGCGTCTGTACAAGGGCCAGACTTACCCGTGTGGCTGCAAGGTTCCAGCGTCACAAATGCTGAACCATCTCGCGCCCTGCCGCCTGCTTGTGCAAGGGCATTAACTTCCGCGTGTGGTCTACCGCCATCTGACGTGCGACCGACACCAACAAGCTTACCATATTCGTCGAGAACGACGCACCCTACACTGGGGTTTTCAGCCGTTCGACCAACACCTTGAAGCCCAAGGCGAATTGCCCTGTTCATCCAGCATTTGGTTTCAGCTTCACTAAAGTCGTTCTTCTTCATCAAGCTTCAATAGAACCTATGCCTATTGCGAGCAAGACCATACTTCTCCAGACAAGCGTAATTGAGCCCGAGGCAAGTGATTTGTTTAAATCCACTAGACCCCGAGCCCAATTATTTGCTCTGGTAGAAGCTACGCTAAACAGGCGAAAAAGAAACCGCCCGCTATTCAGCGATGTATTTAAGAGAAGTATGCGCGTTCCATTGAACCAACAAACCGTTTGAAGTCTGCGATTTCGCGGAAGTTGCGGTGAACAGATGCGAAACGAACGTAAGCAACGGGGTCAAGTGCCGCCAATGCTTCCATAACCTTCTGACCAACCAAGCTAGATGAAATTTCTGGCTCGTTGATTGACTCTAGGCTTCGCACGATGTGACTGATTGCGCGCTCTGCACGCTCTGGATCTACTGGGCGCTTACGCAGTGCTACCAATAGAGATTTAGCTAGTTTTTCACGATCAAAAGCTTCACGAGATGCATCAGATTTAATTACTGTTAGCTCGCGAATTTGAACGCGCTCGAATGTTGTAAATCGTGAAGTACACGAAGGACAGTGACGACGACGT
>JBMYWL010000050.1:0-9601 GCA_049607365.1 Alphaproteobacteria bacterium
TTTATTCCGTGCGATTGTTGGTGATGTTGTTTTAGTCAGTTTTTTCGCAGATGCTTTGCCACGCTTAATTGGCGACGGACGGCTGGGTAAACCCAAGCGGTGTGCCTTACCAATTACTGCATTCTTTGAAACATCTAAACGACGTCCTATTTCCGCAGCGCTCAAGCCATCTGACCATAGCTGACGAAGGGCTGAGATGCGCTCTTCTGTCCAACTCATATTAAGAAACCTCTCTAAGTACCTATAAACTAAAGGTTTTTTCGAATTGATTGCAAGGTATCTAGAACCGAGTGCCTGCGCAAGCTTTTCGAAAGATTTTTTCGTAATTGCAGGGAAACATCTAAACCAAGGACTCTAGTGGAATCCGATTTAGCTTCTGAATTCGGGTCGGATTCACACCATCTTCACAAGATGTAGGGCCGCTTAAAGGTTCAACCACGAGACTCCATGTGGTTTTTTGGCTAATCGCGATATTTCAGGCCTAATCGCTCTCTTGTGATCACGTAGCGTTAGGCCGCCATATGTATGATCCAGCGACTTTGAGTCTTTTTTGGCAGCTAATAAAAAACGTGTCGCTGGCTTATCAGATGTAGGAAACAGGGGAAGAACTTCAATACCGCCGAAATCTAATTCTTTTAATACTTTTAAAGCTGAGGGAAGTTGCCTGTCGCATAAGCTCATCGTGATCATTCCACCCTGCTTTAATTTTTTCTTAGCTACAGATAACCACGTATATAAGGTTGCATAGGTATGCTGATTAGAAAACTTGCGAGCATTGGCACGCACTTCTTGATCTTTTTTGAGCTGAGTTGCTGGGCCAAATGAGAAGTAAGGCGGGTTGGAAATAACGTGGTCAAAGAAATTTGATCTAATATTCTTGAGGTCATCTGCAATAATATCAGCTTGAATGACCTGACACTGTGACCATTGGTTGGCACTATTTATGTTATGATGTGCAAAATTAACCAATTTTAATTGGTTTTCCACGCCGGTGACACAAACGTCAGCCTGTCTCGCTAGCAAAAACAGGCCAAGTTGAAAGCAGCCACACCCCAAATCCAAAATTTTTTGATCTGGCCTCAGGCTTAGGCTGGCGGCAAGTAGAAGTGAATCCAGCCCGGCTTTTAAAGAGCCATTGGGCTGGGTGATATACAAAAGACCATCAAAATAGGCATCTATAGACGCGTTTTCTAGATCAATCATTTGGAAAAAACGCGACGCTGCAATCGCATACGCTCGTAAACATTACGACGCGTAAAGATTCTACGACCTTGGAAAGTTCTTAGCGATTTCCTTGGCAATCTCTGGATCGTTACGTACAGCCAAATGACGGTTTCCCATTTCCTTGTCTACAGCCAATATAAACAGGTCCCAACGGACATCATCTTGCACTTGTTGGGACAGCTTCGAGAATTCAGATTTTAATGCCTTGGCAGCTCTTTTTTCAGTGGCACGCAGAATCGCCTTTCGCGCTGGTTTCTTGACGTCTGTCTGGTCGAGAACTTCTTGGGCAATCAGTTCTTCTGTTAACGTTAGGCTGACCGAATTTCCTTTAAATGCAAAAGGTAGCTCCCAACTGCCTTCTGTTCCAGGTTCTGGCAGTTTCATTTGGTCTGACATTGGTTGCTTCCTTTATATTGTGCATTTGTTTGGTCTTGCGCTGTTTAGCTTCTTGCTCGTTTTCTGACAAGTGATAGCTTTGTCGGCCTGCGCAGAATGTTCAGAGCCAGAATGTTCAGAGCCAGAATGTTCAGAGAAGGTTAATCTTTGGTGTTTTAAAAGGTGTTTATCAGGAATGGAGCGAACCATTCCACGCTGAAGGAGAAATTACTATGTTAAAAAAATTAAGCACTTTGTTTTCAGTTCTGGTTCTCGCTGGTCTTCTGGTTCAGCCGGCTAGCGCTCACAACCGTTCTTCGAATGTTGCGGTAACCAATTCCGCGTTGTCACTAAGAACCTGTGCGTCGACATCGTGTCACCGCATTGGCGTTATTCCCCGGAATGTCCGCGTTAAGGTTCGTGGTTGTAGGAATGGCTGGTGTAAAATTCGCGTGAATGGACGTCGCGGATTTGTCGCGAAGCGCTTCCTGAACCGTGGTCACCGTCACAACCATAGACCTACCCCGCGTCGATATCGCAGAGGAAATGGCCTGAACTTACATTTTAGTTTTGGTCTCTAATAAATACTTAGGGTGTGAATTGTTTTCACGTCCTAAATTGCAAGTTAATAACCAAGGCACATTTCTAAATGGATTGTGCCTTGGTTTGATTCTACTTTTGGGGCCTATGAATCGTAATTCATTAAGGCGAACATTTGAGTGTCGATTTTTTCTCTACCTTTTAGAAAATCGAGCTCAATCAGGCACGCAGCGCCCACAACTTCTGCCCCTACAGATTTGGAAAGATGTACAGATGCAGCAAGTGTGCCGCCAGTAGCTAGCAAGTCATCTAAAATAACAACGCGTTGTCCAGGCTCAACCGCATCCGACTGTATCTCTAGTCTATCACTTCCATATTCAAGATCATAGTCATACCCAATTACGTCACCCGGGAGTTTACCAGGTTTTCGGATCATGGAGAAACCAACGCCTGTCGAGAGGGATAAGGGCGCTGCAAGTAAAAAACCACGAGATTCGATTCCCAGTAATTTGTCTGGTTTCCATGCTAATATCTGTTTTGTCAGCTCGTCTATCGCTTTTTGCCATGCGACCGGATTGGCCAAAAGCGTTGAAATGTCATAAAAAAGGATCCCTTTTTGGGGGAAATCCGGAATTGAACGTATGTGTTGCTTGAAATTCATACTTTTATTACGCCTCGCCAATATACTTTCACAATTTTAGTCCACATGGTGATGGAAATGAAGGACATCCTTTGCAGGAATGCTAAGATCTTCATAGGTTGCTGGGAAATGGCTGCGAAAGTTCTAAATAATGAGCATAAAGTTCGTTTCGCAACTTTTCTTCAGGATGCAAATGTTAAAACGAAAGTTAAGTTGATTGAGACTCCTTGAACGACATCTGAAACAAACTGTTTTAGCATTAACCGCATTGATAAGCCTTGTGTTTGCGGAGGGTGCTTTTGCTCAGTCAACAAGCAGCGCGACTGACTCTTCGGATGTGCCGTCGAACGCTGAGCAATTGTCTGACCTTCCTACCGCTGCTTCCTTAGCGCAGGAGCGCGTTGTGTTGGTGGGCACAGCCCCAGTGTCCGGCGTATATTACCCCGCAGGCGGAGCTATTTGTAGGCTTTTGGCGGAAGATGTTCAACGTCATGGGTTGAGATGTCTGGTTGAAAGTACAAATGGATCTGAGGAGAACCTACGCGGTGTTATGGAAGACAGATTGGACATCGGCATTGTACAGTCGGATTGGCACTATTTTGCTGTTAACGGGTTAGCAAGTTTTGGTGGCTCCGGTAGCAACGAGCGCTTAAGGTCGCTGTTCGCCTTGCATCAAGAGGATATAGCTCTTGTTGTTGGACCCGTTTCTGGAATTTCAAAGCTCTCCGATTTGGAAGGAAAACGGGTTAACTTTGGACCTGAAGCTTCCGGACAACGAGCAATTACTGAAATTATGCTTGGAACTGTTAATATAGCTCAAGCGGATTTGGCTTCTGTTGAGTCTTTGGACACTTCTGCGCAAGCTGCGGCATTTTGTTCGGGTACAATCGATGCATTTTTTCTGCCTGTCGTAACACCGTCTTACGCAATTGCTGAAATTGTGAACGGTTGTAGCGGTAAGGTGATATCTCTGAAAGGTTCAGAAATTGACGAATTAATTCGCTCCAACCCGTTTTTCGTGAAATCCGTTATTCCTGCCGTTGCTTATGGTGGAATGACGCAGGATGTCGAAACTTTTGGATTGAGGGCCACTGTCGTAACTTCGGAAGATTTGCCGAATGAAGTTGCATATGAAATTGTGTCTTAGGTTTTTGATGATTTTAACAAGTTTCGAAATCAACACTTGGCGTTTAGAAACTTGGACCCATCAAGCCTGACAAAAGGCGGGTTGAGTGCTCCACTACACCCTGCAGCTAAACAATATTTTCAAGAGAAAGGACTGTTAGAGTAATGATGAAAAAAATTGTAACGGTTACACTCTTCACCAGCTTTGTTCTGACCGTTGCTGCATGTGCACGTAAAGAGCAAGTTGCGGTTCCAGTGGAAGCCAGACCAGTGCAAAAAATTGCACAAAAAGTTAACCCGCTTCAACCAACTTTCAGACCTAAGGGATCTGTTGCGAACACGCAAACAACGGTTGGAACCAACGGAACTGCCGAACCAATTTCAATCCCACCAATTGGCAGCTAATACAATAGGTCTTAAAGAACTTTTCCTGGGTTAAAAACGCAGTTCGGATCTAGCGCAGTTTTAACTTGCTTAAGCAGTTGAAGTTCAACCGGTGTTTTAACACGCGCAAGTTCTTCACGCCTCAATCGACCTATTCCATGTTCGGCCGAAATTGATCCACCTAATCCGATGACAACGTCATGCAAACATTTGTTCACTTCATCAGTTTTTGCGCGAAAATCGTTGGCGGACATGTCTTCAGGTTGGCAAACGTTGAAATGAAGGTTACCGTCGCCCAAGTGCCCAAAGGGCAGGGGACGACAATTGGGGACGACCTTGCCCAGTTCTGTCATGCCAAGCGTAATTAGTTCTGGTACCAAATGAACCGGAACAGACACATCGTGCTTTATAGAAGCGCCTAGAGATGCTTGTGTTGGCGTTGTGCCCTCACGAATTAGCCAAAAATCATGGGTTTGTTGTTCAGATTGGGCGATTGCCGCGTCTTGAATTAATCCTTGTTCTAATAGCTCACCATAACTTTGCAGAATTGCATCATGAGTCGCTCTGTTCGCTTTATCATCTGAATCAGGTATAAACAAGGAATGTTCGGTGAGTAGATACCAAGGGTGTGTCTTATCAAATGGGTTTTTAAGGCCTTCAACGACTTTTTCACCGTGTTCAATAAATACACGCGGTATTAACTCGATACTCGTCAAAAGCCCCTGTGGAAGGATTTTAAGCCGGTTTAGGATGTTGAGTCCGTCACTTGGACAATTTATCGCACTGAAAACTGTGGCTTTGTTCGTTGGTAGGGGGAACAGTTTAATGACCGCCTTGGTGACTATGCCAATTAACCCTTCACCACCAATAAACAATTGTTTTAGATCAAAACCTGTGTTGTCTTTGTGCAGCTTTGATAAGCCTGACCAAATTGATCCGTCGGCCAACACCACCTCTAATCCCAGCACTAAGGCGCGGGTATTGCCATAAGCCAAGACATTGACGCCACCCGCATTTGTACTGATGTTGCCCCCAATTTGACAAGAGCCCCAAGCACCAAGTTTCAGTGGGAAAAAACGGTTCTGTTCTTCGGCCGCTTGGTGGATGTTCTGAAGGATGCAACCCGCTCCAACGGTCATAGAATTTCCGACCGTATCAATTTCTTCAATTTGATTAAGCCGTGCGACAGATATTACGGCTTGTGGACCAATGGCGTTTCCGTGTTTGTCTAAAGTTAGCGGGGTAGACCCGCCGGTTAGTCCAGTGTTGCCAGCTTGGGGAACAATTTTCACTTTGTGCTTTTGGCAGATAATGACGGCGGAACTAACTTCTTCTGTGTTTCTTGGTAAGATTACGCACACAGCTTCATCAAAATGAAGGCCGCGGTGGTCAGTTTCGTAAAATTTCTTTTGCTCCACATCGACAATAAGGCTGTTAACACCGAGCTTTTCAATTAATTCATCAATGAAGTGGTTCACGTCGGTCCTTTTGCAAGTATTTAACGATCTGCGGCTGCACGCGTTAGCCGGTCATTGATTGCGATGCCTATTCCGTGTGCCGGAATTGGAGCGAAAGAAATGCGGTCAAAAGCGCTATTATTTGCTTCATGAAGCGCTGAAAACAAATTTGCCGCTGCTTCCACAAGATCACCAGATTCACTTAAATTAAACTGGTGGTCATAGTTACTTGGACCGAATGCAACAAAATACTCGTTTGCTTCTGGCTTTTCACAATTAATGCGAACGGGTTGCTTAGGTGCATAGTGAGAGGTTAGTTGACCCGGAGACTTCATTGCACCGTGCGATGGAGTTTCAGCCTCGCAAGCACCTTCAACACCAAATCCGGTTGCTTCTTTAATCATATCTGCGGTGATAGAGCCAGGCCTTAAGATTTTTATAACAGTGCCAGACAAATCCAGAACTGTAGACTCTAAACCAACCTCACATGCTCCACCTTTTAAAACGGGAAAATCCTCGCCAAAGTCATTAAACACATGCCGTTCATTGGTTGGGCTTATTTTGCCTGAACTGTTTGCACTTGGTGCTGCAACTGGACAATTTGCGCTCGAAATTAGGTCGCGGGCTGATTGATGTCGTGGGATGCGGACAGCAAGTGTTTCCCCACCAGCACTACATAGCTTTGAAACAGAACTGTCTGGCTTTCGGTTCAAAACCAGAGTTAAAGGTCCTGGCCAAAACAGCTTTGCAATTGTTTCAGCGTTTTTTGAAAACTCCACGTGTTTTTTGGCGGCTTCCAAGGTTGCAAAGTGAATAATTAAGGGGTTGAAACTTGGTCTTCCTTTTTGAGCGTATATACTTGCAACAGCTAAATCGTTAGTCGCGTCACAGCCAAGTCCATAGACAGTTTCAGTTGCGAATGCCACAAGCTTTCCAGATGACAATAAACCTGCCGCTTGAGATATGTCTAGTAGAGGCACGGGTAAATCTGACTAATGTGCATGAGCAATAAAACCATGGTCATTTGCAAAGTCAGGCTTAGTGTAGGTGAAGGGCGTTTCATCCCAGTTCGATACACGCCCACCTGCAGCCACAAGTACCGCGTGACCAGCTGCGGTGTCCCATTCCATGGTTCTACCAGCCCTTGGATAAAGATCAGCGGCACCTTCCGCAATTATGCAAAATTTAAGTGAAGAACCAACTGCCGTTTTTCCCGCGATCTTAAGATTTGATAAATAGTCTTCTTCAGATTGTGTTGCGTGACTTTTTGACCCGACAACGGTAAGACCGTCCAATGGAGCAACACGTGTTCGGATTGGCGTTTTCTGCCCTGTGGCATTGATTAGATAAGCCTGTTTCGCGATCACGTTTCCAACCCAAACACGCTCTAGGTTGGGTGCAGAAACAACGCCAAAAATCGGGGATTTGTTGTGGACTAGACCTATGTTGACAGTAAATTCACCGTTGCGTTTTATGAACTCCTTGGTGCCATCAATTGGGTCCACCAGCCAAAAAGTTGGCTGTTCGCCTATGCCGATATGTTCTGCATCCTCTTCTGACACTACTGGAATATCGGGGCAGATGCTTGCCAGTTCTGAAACCAAGATGGCGTGGGATGCTTTGTCAGCTAAGGTTAAAGGAGATGAATCGCTTTTTATCTCAACGCCAAAATCTTCGCTGTTATAAATTTCCATAATCGCGGCAGAAGCCTTGGCTACCGCTTTGATAAGATCCTGAATTTGTAGCTCAGATAAAATAGACATTAGTGTTTTCGTACCAGACTTTGGGTGGTTTATTCAACCGTTACACTTTTGGCCAAATTTCGCGGTTGGTCAACATCTGTCCCTTTTTCAACGGCTGTATAGTATGCTAACAGCTGTATAGGCAGAGAATAAAGGATGGGTGCCACAAACAATGACATGTTTGGCATTTCAAATGCGCCAGAATATTTACCGTCTAAATGTTTAATGCCGGCCTTGTCCGAGATAAGGATCACCTTGCCCCCCCTCGCGACAACTTCTTCTATGTTGGAAGCTGTCTTTTCAAACATCAAAGCATCACTGGTTGGTGCGCAAACGACAACTGGAACTTGGTCATCTATCAAGGCAATTGGACCGTGCTTTAATTCGCCAGCCGCGTATCCTTCAGCATGAATATAAGAGATTTCTTTTAGTTTCAGGGCACCTTCGTACGCCAAAGGACACATAGAATTTCGACCGAGATACAAAACGTCTCGTGCATCTGATAAGGGACGAGCCAAATCTGCAAGACCTTGCTTTTTCTCAAGGATCTCAACAGCCAACGCGGGTAAATGGCGCAATTCTGAGACGGTTTTGGCTGCTTGCTCCTTACCCAATTTGCCACGTGCAGTTGCGGCTGAAATTGCCAAGCACGCAAGCAGTGTAAGTTGTGTTGTGAATGCCTTTGTTGATGCGACACCAATTTCTGGTCCGGCTAAGGTTTTTAAGACAATGTCACTTTCTCTGGCGATGGTACTTTCAGGCGAATTCACAATCGATATAATTTTCAATCCAGCGCGTTTTGCGTGACGAAGTGCTTCCAAGGTGTCGATTGTTTCGCCAGATTGCGAAATGAAAATTGCACATTCTGTTTCGCTTAACGGCGGGTTCCGATATCGAAACTCGCTAGCAATGTCGACGTTCACTGGAATTCGTGCCAGCTCTTCAAACCAATATTTTGCGGTCGAAGCAGCATAAAACGCGGTTCCACATGCAACGATGTGCAGTGCAGAGTAGTTTTCAAAAGCAATATTTAGTTCTTCGAAATCGACTTGATTTTTATTAGACGCAAGGTTATCGAGCAAAGTTTCACCAATAACACTTGGCTGTTCGAAAATTTCCTTAAGCATATAATGCCTGTAATTGCCCTTACCAATTACAGAGGTGTCTAGTTCTGAAAGAGTGACCTGACGATTTGCTAATCTGTTTTCAGAGTCATAAATTTCAGCCATGTCAGGTGTAATAATACACCAATCACCTTCCTCTAAGTAGGCAATGCGCTTGGTTAGATGGGCGAGGGCCATAGCGTCTGAACCCAGATACATTTCGCCATCACCATACCCGACTGCAAGTGGGCTTCCCTGACGGGCGCCAATCATCAAGTTGTCGTGGTTTTTGAATATGATTGCCAGAGCGAACGCACCTTTAAGGCGCTTCAGAACATTAGATGCAGCATCTGGCGGTGTTGCGCCTTTTGAAAGCTCAGCCGAAATCAGGTGAACGATGACTTCTGTATCGGTGTCTGTTTCGAAGGTGTGGTCGGCTTCACTCAACTCTTGCTTAAGTTCTTGGTGGTTTTCGATTATGCCGTTGTGTACGACTGAAACATTGCCGTCTGAATGTGGGTGTGCATTTTTTGTGTCAGGTACACCGTGTGTGGCCCAACGTGTGTGACCAATGCCTGTGGTGCCACTAATTGGGGATTTGTTGACGAGATTTTGCAAGTTGAAAAGCTTACCCTTTGCACGGCGACGAAGAACGTCCCCACTTTCAAGTGTTGCAATTCCGGCAGAATCGTACCCACGGTATTCAAGGCGCTTCAAGCCGTCGATCAACAGCTGCGCTACTTGTCGTTGTCCGGTAATTCCGATGATTCCACACATGCGTTCTTGTCCTAATTATTCAACAAAACAAAATATCTAAAGCAACAGCTTATGACTTATTGTTCAGCTTTTGTTTCTGTTTCTGGGCGCGGAAACGGGTCGCGGCACCGCCAATGTTTTTCTGCTCAACTCGTGTTATTGCCATGGCGTTTTCATCGACATTTTTCGCGAGTGTTGTTCCCGCCGCTATTATCGCGCCGTCGCCCACCGAAACTGGTGCAACAAGTGCTGTGT
>JBMYWL010000051.1:0-9538 GCA_049607365.1 Alphaproteobacteria bacterium
GCAGGAAACACCGAAGACGCCAAAATTGCCTACGAAGAGGCCCTGAAGCTTGTTGGTGCACCAACGCTTCGTTTTGCCGACTTGCTTGGGAATTTCTACGAGCGTCAGGGTGATGTCGCGAAAGCAACCGAGATTTACGACAATTTGCTGGAGGGCGACAAGTATGAAGCGCTTGGCCGCAAAGGGCAAATCCGCATTTTGGAAAACCGAACACCAACAAAACGCATTTCAAACCCACGAGAAGGTTTGGCCGAAATTTTATACCACTTAGGCGGCATTCTGTTTTCTGAGCGCGGTGATCGCCTGTCGATGACACTCGGCAGTGCAGCCTTATACTTGGACCCGACCAATTCTTACTACAGACTACAAATTGGCCGTATGACCGAGGACCAAAAGCGCTACAACAAGGCTTTGGCCATGTACCAAGCCATCCCAAATTCGTCAGATGTGTTCGTTCGTTCAAGATTGCTTGCGATTGACGCCATGTTTGAGCAAGAACGTTGGCCTGAAGCAGAAAATTTGCTGAACGAGCTGATGGAAATGGAAGGGCAAAAATTCGCGAGCCTTACACGACTTGGCGACATGTACCGTTACAAAAAAGAGTTTGAAAAAGCTGCCGAAGTGTATGAAGAGGCAATTGAAACGGTCGATGATCCTCAGCGATTATCATGGTTCAATTACTACTATGCGGGCATTGCAAACGAACAGTCAAAGAACTGGAGCGAGGCCGAGCGCTTGTTTAAAATCGCCCTTGAGCTTGAGCCCGACCAGCCACTTGTCTTGAACTATCTTGCCTATTCATGGGTCGAGAAGGGCCAGCATTTGGACCAGTCGCTCGAGATGCTGAAGACCGCTGTCGCAAAACGTCCTGAAGATGGTTACGTTGTTGATAGTCTTGGCTGGGTGTTTTATCGCCTGAAACGCTTTGAGGAAGCCGTACCAGAATTGGAGCGTGCAGTTGCACTCCGTCCGGGTGATGCTGTCATTAACGACCACTTAGGTGATGCATATTTCCGTGTTGGTCGAACACGCGAAGCAGAATTTCAGTGGCGTCGGGCTTTGTCGTTTAAACCGGATGACAAGGTTAAAGACGCGATCAACAAGAAGCTTGAAACAGGCGTGGTTGTCGACGAGGTTTTGCCTGAAGGTGAAGACATCTAACCCTTGTCAAAGCACCCAACACTAACTGAGGCAGCGCCAGCGAAACTCAACCTGTTTTTGCACGTTCTCGGCAAGCTGGACAACGGATACCACGACCTTGAGAGTCTGGTGGTGTTCCTTGACCTTTACGACTGGGTTCAGCTGGTGCCGAGTGAAGCCTTTGCGCTTTCCATTGACGGAGACCTTGCAAAGCAACTGGAAACCGAAGGCGCTGCCCCAAAAAACAACTTGGTCATGAAGGCTGCCCAAGGGCTGGCCAAAATTGCGAGCAAACCTTTGGATTTTGGCTTAAAGCTGACCAAGAACATACCCGTTCAAGCGGGGCTTGGCGGTGGGTCAGCAGATGCTGCTGCGTGCTTGCGTTTGCTATGCCGTTACTGGGGGCTGGACTGGCAAGACACTGAAGTTCAGAACCTTGCGCTCCAACTGGGGGCAGATGTACCCGTGTGCCTTCGCTCCAAACCATGTCTGATGCGCGGCATTGGTGAACACCTGACAGCTTTTGACGTACCAGCGCTAAACCTGTTGGTGACAAACCCAATGAAAGCTGTGTCGACCAAGAGCATTTTCACAAAGCTGAACCTTACCCCCGGCACAAAGTTGCGCGAACCTTTGTCGGCACAAGACTTGGTCGGTGATCCGCTCGAGCTGATAAAAAACACAATGAACGATTTACAAGCGACTGCTTGCACACTGGAGCCTGCAATTGAACGTTCCCTTCGTTTGCTTGGTCAAAATCCAAATGCTGGCGTGTCACGCATGACGGGGTCTGGCGCCACCTGCTTTGCCATGTTTGGTTCTACCGACGCCGCTGCTCGGCACACAACCTACCTTAAACAACACCCTGACCAATGGTTCTGGTCAGGAAGCACCTTAACCTGAGTTATGGACACAATGAAACCAACGGTACTTTGCATTTTGGATGGTTGGGGTGACAGCCCCAAGTTGGACGCCAACGCGGTTCAACTGGGTAAAACGCCTAACTTTGATAGCTTGCGTGCGCACTGCCCATCGACTCAGCTTTCTGCCTCTGGCACGGACGTTGGCTTGCCAGCAGGGCAAATTGGCAACTCTGAAGTGGGTCACTTGAACCTTGGTGCTGGGCGATTGGTTTTGCAGACGCTGCCGCGTATTTCCAAGGCCATGACCGAAAATTCGATTCCACAAATGCCCGTTTTTAAAGATTTTTGTAATACCGCAAAAACGGGGTCAAAACGCATCCACTTGTTGGGGCTTATGTCACCTGGCGGGGTGCATTCACACGTGGACCATTTGGTTTTCATGGTTAAGGCCTTAAAAGCAGAAGGGTTTCAGGTCTTTGTTCATGCCTTTGCTGATGGTCGTGATGGGCCAGCAAAAGAAATTCTGAAGGTTCTTCCCCTCGTCGAAAAGCAAATCGGCCAACCAATCTCAACACTCATGGGTCGATATTACGCGATGGACCGCGACAACAGGTGGGAGCGCACAAAGCTGGCGTTTGACACGTTGGTTAACGCCACGGTAGATGAAAATTTCGGACAAAAGCGCAGCAGCAATTTTGCGACAGATGTTCAAACGGCCTACGATGAAGGAACAACTGACGAGTTCCTGAAAGGCTTCGTCGACCCAACATATGAAGGCATGAAAGATGGTGACAGCCTAATTACCGTAAATTTCCGTGCTGACCGCATGCGTCAAATTCTGGACGCATTGGTTGATCCAAACTTTGAAGGTTTTGAAGCCACCCCACCTAAGTTCGCTGCGAATTTAGGTATGGTTTCTTACTCCAACAATTTGGACAGGTACCTGCCCGCTTTGTTTTTGCGCGATGACATTAACAACACAATCGGTGAATTGGTCGCGAACGCTGGCTTGTCACAAATACGTGCTGCTGAAACCGAGAAATATCCCCACGTTACCTATTTCCTGAACGGGGGTCGAGAAGAACCGTTTGAGGGCGAGCATCGTCTTATGGTCAACTCCCCCAAAGTAGCGACTTATGATTTGCAGCCCGAGATGTCAGCGCCGGAGCTTATTAAAGATCTGTTGACCATGATGGCTGACAAAGAACCCGCGCTTGTGGTGGTCAACTTTGCCAACCCCGACATGGTTGGACACACTGGTAGCTTACCAGCCGCGATAAAAGCAGTTGAGGCTGTCGATGATTGCCTTGGGCAACTGGCAGATTTCACCTTGGCATCTGGCGGAAATTTGGTGGTTATCGCCGACCACGGCAATTGCGAAACCATGATGACCGAAGATGGCAAACCCCACACAGCCCACACACTGAACCCAGTGCCAATGATTGTTGGCGGGTACAAAGGCGCGCTTAAAGACGGTGGAAAACTGGCCGACGTCGCACCAACAATTCTAGCGCTTATGGGGATTGACCAACCAACGCAAATGGATGGCCAGTCTTTGTTAAACGCCTGATAAACACAACCACAAATTCATAAACCCCAACATCCAACCAATTATCACAGGAGGACATAATGTTAATTCATAGAGCTTTACCCTTATGCCTTTTGTTGATTTTCGGGTTCGCTGGCTTCATCGGGTATAAGGTTTGGCAAGACCCGGAAGCCATTCAAAAACAGTTGTTTTTTGAAGCGTCTAACCAATTGGTAAGCGACGGCACAAACCTTCAGGCAATTGACCGTCAAATTCTGGATATCCAAGCCCAAATTGAGCAAGAAAGAGCGCGACAGCAAGCTGGCGAAATTCATCAGTTTTTTGACTTCGAAGCACGACAAAAGCTGTTAACGGCCAATGTTGCTACTGCTTTAGCCCTTGATCAAGCCGCCAAAGGATTGTTCGCGGGCTCAACCCAAACTCAAGCGAATGCAGAAGATGCGTTTTATGCGAACATCATTCTGAACTCTGTTTACACATCCCTTTCGCAACAAAGCGAACAGTTGGAAGCCTATAACACTGAAAAACTGGGTGTAAACGACCCTGAAGAAAAGTTGGAAAACGCTATTCAGGCTTTGAGAGTGCAACAGACAAAACAAATCGAAAAAATCAGCAACCTACAGCAGTTGAAGATTGAACAAGCCCGCGCATCGTCCCAAGCAACCCTTCAAGAGGATCAGTCCCCTGAAGAAGCGGTAAAGCGTGCCGATGAAATTTTAAACCCAAAGACTGGTGAAGCAGAGGATGTGGTGACTGAAAGCACACCAACTGATGGCTTGAGTGATCAAGAAATGCAAGCCAAGCCCCAAGGTAAATTTTTGGCAAATTTCCCGCAAACACCCGGAAACCTGCAAAAACCGGCAGAGGGTACTTTGTACCACAACCCCGCGGGTGGCTTGATCATAAAAACTGCGGATCGCGCAACCGTCAGCGCGCCCTTTGATGGTGTGGTGGAGTTTGTTGGAAACTTCCGTGATTTGGGCCCCATGATTATTTTAAGCCACGCACATAAAGAGCAAACACAGAAAAATCACAGCATTTTGTACGGGCTTGATTCGCTTATTGTCGCAAAAGGTTTACCTGTCTTAAAAGGCGAACCGCTGGGCTTCATGGGCTTTGAAAAAGACCAAAAGACAGATTTGTTTTTTGAACTTCAGGTAGATACACTACGCGTCGACCCCCTAGCGTGGCTAGAGTGACACCAACTAGAATGTGAACCCAATTCAGATCCTAAGGCAAGTTACCAATCAGTAATAGATCAGGACTAATTATAGCCTTTGTTTTAGGCGACAAGAACGTAAATACGCTGGGTGACGAACCCAAACAAAAGTAAAAAGGAAATAAGATGCATAAGCCATTCTCGGTTGGGTCATCCCAAGCTTGGACTGCCCGAATTATTGCGGCACCACTTCGCGTGCTAATGCTGGTGTCTGTGCTTGCGCTTCCATTTGGCGCGCATGCCCAATCAAGCTCCAACGATGCATTCCGTCAGTTAAACCTGTTCGGTGATGTGTTTGAGCGCGTCCGCGGTCTTTATGTCGAAGAAAAAACCGACAAAGAGCTGATCGAAGCGGCTATTCGTGGCATGTTGACCAGCTTGGACCCGCATTCATCTTACATGCCAGCTGATGACTTTGAAGAGATGCAGGTTGATACGCGCGGCACATTCGGCGGCCTTGGCATTGAAGTCACCATGGAAGATGGCTTGGTGAAAGTTGTTTCCCCAATTGACGAAACACCTGCCGAGCGTGCGGGCATGCAGTCGGGTGATCTTATTACCCACCTTGATGGAGACCCGGTCATGGGCCTGACACTCGCAGAAGCTGTTGAAAAAATGCGCGGCCTTGTGGGTGAAGACATCATCATCACCGTACTTCGCGGTGAGCAGGACCCGTTCGATGTGACAATAACTCGCGATGTCATCAAAATCAGATCCGTTCGTACACGGGTTGAAGATGAAACAATCGGTTACCTTAGAATTGGTTCCTTTACAGGCACAACTTACGAAGGCTTGGAAAAAGGCATTCGTAAGCTTCAAGAAGAAAACGGCGACAAGATCAGCGCCTACATTCTTGACTTGCGTAACAACCCGGGCGGTTTGCTAAATCAGGCAATTTCTGTGTCAGATGCCTTCCTTGAAAAGGGTGAGATTGTTTCAACCCGTGGACGTGATGGCGAAAATGTACAGCGATTTAATGCAGAAGCTGGTGACTTAATCGACGGCAAACCACTTCTTGTTCTGATTAACGGTGGTTCAGCCTCTGCGTCTGAGATCGTTGCTGGCGCACTACAAGACCATGGCCGTGCGGTTATCATGGGCACACGCTCATTTGGTAAAGGTTCGGTTCAATCAATTATGGAAATGCCGGGCTTTGGTGCCATTCGCATGACAACAGCGCGTTACTACACACCCGCTGGCACATCTATTCAAGCAAAAGGCATTGCGCCAGACTTAATCGTTGAGCAGTCGAAAGTCGAAAGCTTGGAAATTCCAAACCGTCGTCGTGAAGCTGACCTTCGTGGTGCTTTGGACACATCAAAGGAAGAAGACGGAACCGAGAATGCGGATGAGACAACAGATGAAGCGGCTGAAGACGAAAGCGCTGAGCCTGCGAATGAAGATGGCGCTAAAGATGATGCCGAAGGCGATGCGCCTGTAACGGCGGATGAAGAGAAAGACGAAACTGCAGAAGACAAAGAACCTGAAGAGGAAGTGTTTGTTGACTATCAACTTCAGCAAGCCAAGAACATGCTTCGCGGTTTGGCCTTGTTTTCAAAAATCTCTCAGTAAATTCTGATTTTTCAGTTTATAAGGGGGCGTCGTATTTTGCGGCGCCCTTTTTTTCTATTTTTTTCACCTTCTTTTTCGTGAGCCTTGTATGAGCCAAACCAAAAAATTATATCGCCCCTGCGCGGGCATTTGCCTGAAAAACAAAGACGGTCTGGTTTTCGCTGGCAAGCGTTTTGGCAACTTCGACCACGCTTGGATGATGCCCCAAGGCGGCATTGACAAGGGCGAGGACCATTTGGCTGCTGCACGACGTGAACTTCATGAAGAAACCGGCATCACATCTGCAAAGCTAATTGTTCAAAGCGAAACTTGGCGTCGCTATGACTTACCCACCGACATAGATGTGGAGTTTTGGAAGGGGAAATACGTCGGTCAGGAACAGTTGTGGTTCTTGTTTGAGTTTGAAGGTGATGACAGCGAAATTAACATCGACGGGCTTGGTGGCGAGAAAGCGGAGTTTTCTGACTGGACCTGGAAACCGATAAAAGAAATCGTTTCACAAATCGTTCCTTTCAAACGAGAGGTTTACGAAGGTGTGTTAGAAGAATTCGCCCCATACCTAGCGTAAGGCCATCCAGATGCTCACGCATATATCTTTCAAGCGTGATTGGCGTTGAGTGAGGTTGTGACTATTGTTATGAATTCGACACAAATTTAGACATCTGGGGTGACACTATGTTCAGGCTGATTGGCTTCTTACTTATCGTTGGTGGTTTGGCGCTACTTGGTTGGCATTTGTTCGACTATTTCATGATGTCGTATTTTGAGCCCACGCTTGTCGGTGCCTTTTGGTTTAAAGTTCACCCAGACAGCCTTCAGCTAATTCAACCCGCCATTGAGCGATATTTAACGCCAGTCTTGTGGCAGTCAGTCATAGCGCCCTTCCTAAGCTTTTGGTTGTTCGCCGTTATGTTGGGGTTGGGGACACTCATGTTGCTACCAACATGGTTTCGAGCGAGATAGAGCCTCAAATGCGCTAAACGCGTTTGCCACCAAGGTTATGCGACATAAGATAAGCTGCAAATAGGAGTTCCCACATGTCCAACGCAGCTTTAAAGAAAATTGGTATAACTGGTGTCGCAGGTCGCATGGGCCAGATGTTACTGAAAACCGTCTTAGCCGACCCAGAGTGCGAGTTGGTTGGTGGTACTGAATATGTCGGATCACCACACGTTGGTGCGGATCTGGGCGAGTTGGTTGGTGCGAAAGTACTCGGCATAAACATTGGGGACAACCCCGCTGACCTGTTCGAAAAGGCAGATGTCGTGGTTGACTTCACACTTCCAAAAGCAACAGACATCCATTTAGAGCTTGCAACGAAACATGGCACAGCTTGGTTGCTTGGCACCACCGGCCTTTCCGCAGAACAAGACGCACAAATTTCAAAAGCCAGTGAAACAACGCCAATTTTACAGGCTGCCAATTTCTCCCTTGGTGTGAATTTGTTGCTTGGTCTGGTGAAACAAGCCGCTGCTGCCCTGCCAGAACAAGACTGGGACATTGAGGTTGTTGAAACCCACCACAACCAGAAAATCGATGCACCATCGGGCACAGCTTTGGCGTTGGGCATTGCCGCCGCAGAGGGCCGTGACGTTGAGCTTGAAGATGTTCAAAAACTCTCCCGCGAAGGCGTGACAGGCGTTCGTCCAGTGGGCGAAATTGGCTTTGCCACCATGCGCGGTGGCGACGTTGCTGGTGAACACCAGGTTAACTTCTTTGGCACATCTGAGCGTATTGAAATTGGGCACCGCGCAAGTGACCGAGCCATTTTTGCCAAGGGTGCTATTCACGCTGCCAAGTGGATGGTTGGAAAATCTGCTGGGCATTACGACATGCAAGATGTTTTGGGTCTGACTGATTAATCTGGGCGAGTATCTTATATGACCAAGAACCTTAAAATTACCTTCGCACAGATAAACCCGACAGTTGGTGCAGCGCGCGACAATGCCAATCTTATTTTAGATGCCTATGAGCAAGCACACGCCAACGAATCAGATTTGTTGGTGTGTCCAGAAATGGCTTTGTCAGGTTATGTGGCCGAAGACCTTACCCAGAAGCCGTCTTTCCTGCGTAACATTGAACGCGAGATAGACCGCTTGGCAAAAGCAACGGGGACAGATGGCCCAGGCATTTTGTTCGGTGCACCTGTCATAGACAAATCAGTCGAGGTTGAGCCCTCCAACTGGCCACACTCTTGCTGGCCAAATTGGCGTCAGGTTTTCAACTCTGCCATATACGTTGACGGTGGCCAGGTCCAAGCGATCCGCCACAAATGCCGCTTGCCAGACGATTCAATTTTTGACGACAATCGTGTGTTTGGCCAAGCGCAAATTCCAGGGCCTATGAACATTCGTGGCGTGCGTATCGCTGCCCCCATTTGCGAAGATTGTTGGTGGGACGAAGTACTGGAAACACAAGCAGAGTCCGGCACTGAAATTTTCATCAGCCTGAACGGGTCACCGTGGCACAAGGGCAAGCCGGATATACGCCAACAGATTGCTGCCAAGGCAACCAGTGATTACGACCTGCCTTTTGTCTACCTCAACCTTGTAGGTGGTCAGGATGAGATTGTGTTTGATGGCGGCAGTTTTTGCCTGAACGGTGATTCAAGCTTGGCCATGCAAATGCCAATGTTTGAAAGCGCCGTCGTCCACACCGATTGGACCTTAGGCGCTGACGGCTGGAGCATGACACCCGAACACTTGAAACCAGCACACATGACACCGCCACCAAGCGATTGGGAACAGGTGTACGAGTGTGTGTTGACCGGACTGCGCGACTACCTGTCCAAGAACGGCTTCAAAAAGGTCATTTTGGGTTTGTCCGGCGGCATAGATTCAGCCATAACCGCGGTCATGGCGGTCGATGCTTTGGGTGCTGACAACGTGCATTGTGTCATGATGCCAAGCCCCTACACCAGTCAAGACAGTCTGGATGATGCAGCCGAACTCGCCACAAACCTTGGCGTTCGCTTGGACACCATTAACATAGAGCCGTCAATGCAAGCTTTTGAGACCATGCTTGGTTCAATGTTTGAAGGCACCAAGGCTGACACCACCGAAGAAAATGTACAGTCCCGCACCCGTGGTGCTCTGTTGATGGCGATTAGTAACAAATTCGGCTCGCTCGTTTTAACAACCGGCAACAAGTCGGAAATCGCCGTTGGCTATGCTACGCTTTATGGCGACATGTGCG
>JBMYWL010000052.1:0-9532 GCA_049607365.1 Alphaproteobacteria bacterium
CAAACTTTCAGGTGTGGTTAAATATAAACTAGGCGGATTGGCACTTTGTTTTTTACGCTCAGCTTGCGACGTGTCTCCAGTACGAATGCCAATGCTCAGGCCCAAACCCATCTCAGAGACGGGCGTTTGCAGGTTACGACCAATGTCAGTGGTCAAGGCCTTTAACGGCGAAATATAGAGCGTATGCGTTCCGGCGTGGTCGGGGCTTTCAATCAAATCAATCAGACTGGGCAAAAAGCCAGCCATGGTTTTACCACCGCCCGTGGGTGCGACCAGCAAGGCAGATTGCCCCTTGTTGGCTGCTTCCAGCATGTGCAATTGATGTTCATGCGGTGCCCAACCACGACTGGCAAACCAGTCAGTAATGACTGTGGGTAGGGTGGTTTCGTTGATACTTATGTCTAAGTTCCCTTGCTCCATCGCCAAAAGCCCGCTTCATCCTGAATTTGATTCAGGATCTTCTTCAAAGAGTCTAGATGTACGAGGTTCCGTAACAAGTACGGAACAGGGGTGACACCTTACTCAGGTTTTGTTGCCTGCAAACTTGGGCGATTGGCGTTGTCTTCGTACCACTTAACCAAGTTAGGGCACTCACTACGCCAGTTCAGCTCTGGTACACGGAAATCCAAGTAATCCAGTGCGATGACCGCCATAATGCCGCCAATACGCTCAGATGAATACGAGCCGCAGTCTTTTTCCAAAACTTCAAGTGACGCCTTTATGCGTGCAACTTGCCGATCGCTAAAATCACCCCAACGCATTCCTTCGGGACGAACGGCTGTTTCATAACGATAGGCAACAGCTGCATCACAAATGCCATCGCAGAGCGCTTGTTGTTGCTCGCTTTGCAAGTGGGTTGCGTGGTCAGTTCCGAAAACTTCCCACTTGTTGTAAGCGTTCGCAAGGTAGGTGCAGATGACACGACTGTCGTAAATGCCTTCACCCTCAGGTCCAACGAGCGTTGGTATTTTGCCAAGTGGGCTGACGGCTTGAATGCCTTCGTTGACCTTAAACGGTACGACGAGGTCATTCAAAATCTCTAAGTCTTGGTCAGCGCCAACCTCTTTAGCGACAACCACACACTTGCGTGCAAAAGGGGAAGCGGGGTGATAAAATAGTTTCATCTTGCTCATAAGATCTGCTCCTGTCAGAATTTCCAAAGGTGTTAAATTTGGGTGTGAACCCAATTCAGATCCTGTTTTCGTAACAAAACAAGGGTTAAAGACCAAGTATTGTGGATTGCCGTGGTCGTACGACCACAAAAACACGAATGCATAGGGATTTGGCTCTTGTTTTGTTATCCTTTCTAGCCAAAAAAGCTCAGATATGGCGCGAAAATAGAATTTGAATTGAGTCCACACCCTAGATGATAGGGATAAAACGCGCGTGAACAAGCCCATAAACCCGCCAAAGTATAAACTGGACTTTGATGCCAACTACGGAAACGCAGTTACGTTGTTAGATGCGCCATTGGTGCGTCGCATAACTGCACAGAATGCGAGTCCTTATACTTTCAAAGGCACCAACACCTATTTGGTTGGAACCGCAATGGTGTGCGTCATTGACCCAGGGCCAAACGATCCCGCGCATTTAAGGCTCATATGTGATACTGTGGAGCAAGGCGGCGGTGTCATTAGTCACATTCTGTTGACCCACACACATATTGATCATACGGCGGGCGTCGCAGAGTTAAAACGAATGACAGGCGCAAAAACCTTTGGTTTTGGTCGACATGCGCAGCCAAGTGTCGGCGGAGACATGAGCTTTGTGCCAGATGTTTTGATCGAAGATGGTGATGAGCTGTCAGGAAACGACTGGGCTTTGACTGCGCACCACACACCGGGGCATTGTCACACACATTTGTGTTTTTCGCTGTCAGGCACCGACATTCTGTTTTCGGGTGACCACGTTATGGGTTGGTCCTCATCTGTCATCTTTTTACCTGATGGAGATTTAGGCGCTTACCTGAACAGTTTGGATAAGCTGGAGACCTTACAACAAAACACGTATTTACCTGGTCATGGCGATTTGATCACCGATGGTAAAGATATGGCGATTGCGCAAAAGCATCATCGGTTAGGCCGTGACGCGCAATATAAGGCATTGGTAGAGCAGGGTGCGGATCTTGATGCTATTGTCGCTGCTGTGTACCCCAACCTAAACCCAGCACTTTTAGGCGCTGCCAGAAGTACTATTGAGGCGCACTTGGAACAGGGTGATTAGTGTGAACGATCCAATTTACCAAACAAATCGATGTCAGATTTTTACGAACAAGCTCATTCGGAACACGGCGTTGTCAGCAGTCCTTGTCTTAATTGGGACATACGACCTGATGACATCTCAATGGAACCTGTTTTCGATTGTCATTGCCGTTTTGGTGTTGGTGTTTGCCCTGATGCTGGTTGTACAACTCATGTCGTTGCGAAACTCAAAACACCCTTTAAGCGTTTATGCGGATAAGGTTGTGATTGGAGCGAGTTTGAAGGTTACGGTAATGCGCGAACACGTGCTTGGTGTTGGCATTCACCCGAAAGATGAAACGCCTTGTTTAATGTATAAAGATGCATTGAAAGGTCATGAGGGCGCGATACGCATTCCTTGGAACATGATCGAGGATAACAAGGAAGACGTGGTGGATATTCTAAAGCAACAGCTTGGTGTCGCTTAGTCAGATTCTATGCGATTCACGCTTTGGTTAACTACCTTAGGGCCTGTGGTCAGAGCTCGTTTCGTAAGTAGAAGTTGTTTAGCCTGTGCAATGCTTCATTTTTTCTGAAGTTAAGATGGAACCAGCTGCCAAATAACCTTGTCAAGATTCAAAAACTATAATTTTACCTTTTAATCAAAAACGCGCTGCTATAGCCTCCCGCACACGGTCGAAAAACTCGACCCTAAAAATTTTGGAGGAAGAAACTTGAATAAGTTTGTGAAATTAGTAGGCGCAACAGCGTTTGCAACCATGATGAGTTTTTCGGCGAGCGCCCAAACTCTTATCTATTGTTCAGAAGGTTCGCCAGAGGGTTTTGACCCTGCGCTATTTACCTCAGGAACGACTTTTGATGCCTCATCGCGTCAAATCTACAATAAATTGGTAGAGTTCGCACCTGGTACAACAAACATTGCTCCAGCTTTGGCTGAGAGCTGGGAAGTTAGCGAAGACGGTAAGTCTTACACATTTAAGCTACGTTCTGGTGTGAAATTCCACAGCAGCAAAAGCTTCACGCCAAGCCGTGACTTCAACGCAGATGACGTTGTTTACTCTTTCGAGCGCCAGCGTTTGGAAGACCACCCGTACAACAAAGTTTCTGGCGGTACTTGGGAGTACTTCGGCGGCATGTCAATGCCAGACCTAATTTCGTCAGTTGAGAAGATTGACGACATGACTGTACGTTTCAATCTTACACGCCCTGAAGCGCCAATGATTGCAAACTTGGGCATGGATTTCGCATCTATCCTATCTGCTGAATATGCAGACGCGATGAGCGAAGCTGGTACACCAGAGATGGTTAACCAAGCGCCAATCGGTACTGGTCCTTTCCAGTTTGTAGCTTACCAAAAAGACGCGGTTATCCGTTACAAAGCACACGCTTCTTACTGGAACGGCGAAGCTGACATTAAGAACCTAGTGTTCGCAATCACACCAGACGCCTCTGTACGTTATCAGAAGATGAAAGCTGGTGAGTGTCATGTAATGCCTTACCCGAACCCAGCCGACCTTGAAGCAATGCGCGCTGACGCAGACATCAACTTGATGAGCCAAGAAGGTCTTAACGTTGGTTACTTGGCATACAACACAAAAGTTGCGCCATACGACAACCCGAAGGTTCGTAAAGCCCTAAACATGGCAATCGACAAGCAAGCGATCATCGACGTGGTATTCCAAGGTTCTGGTAAAATTGCCAAGAACCCAATTCCACCAACAATCTGGTCTTACAAAGAAGACACCGTAGATGATGCGTTTGATCCAGAAGCTGCAAAAGCAATGCTTGCTGCTGAAGGCGTGACAGATCTTAACATGAAAATCTGGGCAATGCCTGTTCAGCGTCCATACAACCCGAACGCACGTCGTATGGCTGAGCTAATGCAGGCTGACTTCGCGAAAATCGGTGTTACGGTAGAAATCGTTTCATACGAGTGGGGCGAGTACCTAAGCCGTTCGAAAGATCTAGATCGTGATGGTGCAGTTCTTCTTGGTTGGACTGGTGACAACGGTGATCCGGACAACTTCTTGGCAGTATTGCTAGGTTGTGACGGCGTTGGCCGCTCAAACCGCGCGCAGTGGTGTCACAAGCCGTTTGATGACGTAATCCAGAAAGCTAAAGTTGTTTCTGATCCTGCAGAGCGTACAGCGCTTTATCAGGAAGCACAGGGCATCTTTAAAGATCAAGCTCCTTGGGCGACAATCGCACACTCAGTTGTGTTCAAGCCACTTCGTAACGAAGTGCAAGGCTTCAAGATTGACCCATTCGGTGGTCACATCTTCTACGGCGTTAGCCTGAAGTAGTCTTGATATAGACTTTCCAATTTGGGCCGGTGCTTTCTGAGTGCTGGCCCATTTTTTTAGTTTTCTGAAGTCCTCACCCTGAACTTGATTCAGGGCCTCCTTATTTATCAATTGGAGATGCTGAAACGAAATTCAGCATAAGGTCAGATAAAATAATAGAGAAAATTATGTGCCAAATTGACCGATATTCTGAATTTAGAGATTTGGCGAAAACACTTGGCCACGACGCGATTGCCCTTGTACCAGGGCCCAATTTCACGCGGCTATACAATAAATCGTTTCACAGCCACGAACGGCCACTTGTAATTATTATACCTGTTGAAGGCGAACCAACTGCGATTGTTCCCAATCTGGAGCTCGCATCATTTGACCTTTTGAATTTCGAAGGCCAAGTGTTTGATTGGCGTGACCAAACCGGTTATCAGGACGCGTTTGATGCTTGCTCCAAACACTTAAGTCTTAGCAAAATTGGTGTTGAAGGCCAGTTGATGCGTGTTTTTGTGCATCATGCCTTAAAAAATGCCTATCCAGATTTGGAACTAGTCGATAATGAGCGTGAAATTTCAGGCCTAAGAATTAGCAAGAACGCTGGCGAGGTTGAAGCCCTACGCAAAGCCATTCAAATTTCCGAGCAAGCCTTAACCCAAACACTGAAAATGGTACGTATCGGACAAAGTGAAAAGCAGGTTGAAAGCATCCTTGTGCAAAATCTGTTTGCTTGCGGTGCTGAAAGCTTGTCGTTTGACCCGATTGTTGCAGCAGCTGACAATTCTGCGCGACCACATGCATCTGCCAGAGCGGACTATTTCCTGAAAGCGGGTGATGCTCTGTTGTTAGACTTTGGTGCGGTCTGGGGTGGGCTGGTCGCGGACATTACGCGAACGTTTTTCGTGCAGGAAGTTTCAGACAAGCAGCGTCAAGCATATGAAATTGTGCTTACTGCAAATGAAGCTGGTTTGGCGGCATCCAAACCCAAAGCCACCGCGCACGATGTAGATGATGCAGCCACAAGCGTGTTGGAATCATCAAATTTCGCGGATTACATTCGAACTAAAACAGGACATGGGTTGGGCAGGGCGGTTCACGAAGCGCCATACATTATGCGTGGCAACAACCACGAAATGGAAGTTGGGACCGTTTACACTGTTGAGCCTGGATTATACTTGCTGGGCGAGTTTGGCATTCGAATTGAAGATGACGTGTTGATTACTGAGAATGGCTATGAAAGCCTGACTACATTCCCCAAAACCTTACAACTTGTCGGTGACGGCGAAATTCGCGAGGCATCTTAAACCATGATCAGGTTTTTCCTTTCTAGATTACTGACATTTGCACCGACGTTCTTCGGTGTAACGCTCATTTCGTTTTCCTTCATCCGTTTGTTGCCAGGTGATCCAATAATCGTCATGGCGGGTGAGCGTGGCATTACCGACGAGCGTTATGCTGAGCTTGCCACACAGCTTGGTTACGACAAGCCCGTGATTCAGCAGTATTTTTCATACCTTTGGGGAATTTTACAGGGTGACCTTGGCAATTCATTTGTGACCAAACGGCCTGTGTTTGATGAATTCTTTGCTTTGTTTCCGGCAACGTTAGAACTTTCAATCTGTGCGATGATATTTGCGGTACTTCTTGGCATTCCAGCAGGCATTATAGCAGCCGTAAATCGTGGTAAGTTGTATGATCGTACGTTGATGTCGACTGCGCTGATTGGTTATTCCATGCCAATCTTCTGGTGGGCTCTGTTATTGATTATCATATTCTCAGGCTGGTTGAATCTGACACCTGTGTCGGGTCGAATATCGCTGATGTATTATTTTGAAAACCCAACGGGTTTCATGTTGCTTGATGCTTTGTTGTCTGGCGAAAAAGGTGCCTTCTGGTCGGCTGTTCATCACTTGGTTCTGCCAACAATTGTTCTTGGTACCATACCGCTTGCCGTCATAG
Source organism: Alphaproteobacteria bacterium (assembly GCA_049607365.1). Lineage (GTDB taxonomy): Bacteria > Pseudomonadota > Alphaproteobacteria > UBA7985 > JBMYWL01 > JBMYWL01. Next base: position 6,452 of record JBMYWL010000052.1, read on the forward strand.
CCCGACAAACGCGCTCTGCCATGTTGGAAGTCTTGACTGAAGATTACGTGCGTACAGCAAGGGCCAAAGGCTTACCGCCGCTTCGTGTGAACGGGTTACACGCGCTTAGAAACGCGCTTATTCCGGTGATCACGGTTATCGGCCTGTCTGTCGGTACATTGCTCGCAGGTGCCATTTTGACTGAAACAATTTTCTCGTGGCCAGGTATAGGCAAGTGGATGGTTGATAGCATCTTCCGGCGAGATTATCCGGTGGTGCAGGGTGGTTTGTTGCTAATTGCATCCATGGTGATGATCGTCAATTTATCCGTTGATCTGCTGTATGGCATGATCAATCCGAAAATCAGGAAGGGTTGATCACATGTCGAGTTCTTCTGTCGTAGATCAGCGTTCATTCGCACAAAAATTGGTTGGCCCTCGTGTTTACGAGTTTTGGCAATACTTCCGTGAAAACCGTGGTGCCGTCATGGGCATGTGGGTTTTCCTGACCTTTGTGGTTGTCGCCATATTGGCACCAGTTATTGCCCCGCACTCTCCAATTGAACAATTCCGTGACAACATTTTACAACCGCCGGTTTGGCAAGAGGGTGGCTCTTGGGCTTTTCCGTTGGGCACTGACCCAGTTGGTCGCGACATGTTGTCACGTTTGTTACACGGCGCACGTTATTCGTTCTTCATTGGTATCATCGTTGTAGGATTAGCCTCGTTTGGTGGCATTCTCATCGGCTTGATTGCTGGTTTTGCGCGTGGATGGGTGGATATGACCATCATGCGCGTTATGGATGTGGTTCTGGCCTTCCCAAGTCTACTTCTGGCCTTGGTGTTGGTTGCCATATTGGGCCCGTCACTGATCAACGCGATGATTGCGATTGCGATTGTTCTGCAACCCCATTACGTGCGCTTAACCCGTGCAGCGGTTCTGGGCGAACTGCCCAAGGACTATGTTACAAGCGCACGTGTCGCAGGTGCTGGAAAATTAAGGCTGATGCTTGTGACGGTTTTGCCGAACTGTTTGGCCCCAATCATCGTACAAGCGGCTTTGTCGTTTTCAACGGCTATTCTGGACGCAGCGGCACTTGGCTTCCTTGGCATGGGTGCACAGCCGCCAACCCCTGAATGGGGGACCATGTTGGCAGAAGCGCGAGAGTTCATTTTGCGTGCTTGGTGGGTTGTGACCTTCCCGGGTTTGACCATTCTGGTAACCGTGTTGGCCATCAACCTTATGGGTGACGGGCTGCGCGATGCTCTAGACCCTAAACTGAAGCGGAGTTAAAGACATGGCTTTGCTAGAGATAAAAAACCTATCTGTCACGTTTGACACCAAAGGCGGTATGTTAAAGGCCGTTGACCGCATGAACATGTCGGTTGATGAGCAAGAAATACTTGCGATCGTCGGTGAAAGTGGTTCGGGCAAATCTGTGGGCATGCTCGCACTTATGGGTCTGTTACCATGGACAGCTAAAATTGAGGCTGATGCCTTAACGTTTGACGGGCACGATTTGTTGACCCTGACGCCAAAAGAGCGCCGCGAAGTCATCGGCAAAGATTTGGCGATGATTTTCCAAGAACCTATGGCGAGCCTGAACCCGTGTTTCACAGTTGGTTTTCAAATTAGGGAAACTTTGAAGCGTCACACCAAATTGAACCGTGCAGAACGTAAGAAACGCGCGATTGAATTGTTCGAGCAAGTCGGCTTACCATCGCCGGAAAAACGTCTTTCAGCCTTCCCGCACCAGCTTTCAGGTGGCATGAACCAACGTGTCATGATAGCGATGGCAATTGCGTGCAGCCCCAAACTGTTGATTGCGGACGAGCCAACAACTGCGCTTGACGTAACCATTCAGGCGCAAATTCTTGACCTGTTGGTTTCGCTACAAAAAGAAGAAGGCATGGCGTTGGTTCTGATCACCCACGACATGGGCGTTGTGGCTGAAACTGCGGAACGTGTGTTGGTTCAATACGCCGGACAAAAGGTTGAAGAGCAGGAAGTGGGCGGGTTGTTCGCTGACCCGCATCACCCATATACATCAGCGTTGTTGGACTCCTTACCAGAACGTGCAAAACAAAGACATTTGCCATCAATTCCAGGTGTCGTGCCGGGTCTAAACGATCGACCGGTTGGCTGTTTATTCTCGCCACGTTGTAAATTTGCAGATGATACTTGTCGAGCGAGAGAGCCAGCTGCGGCTGATAAATCCATGGGGCAAGCATTGTGCTTTTACCCCTTAACAAGTCAGGAGGCTGAAGCATGAGCGCACACCTAATCGATGCGAAAGACCTGACACGCCACTATAAAGTTGGTGGCGGTTTATTGGCAAAAAAGAACACTGTTGAAGCTTTGTCACAAGTTAGCTTTAAGCTAGAGGCTGGAAAAACCTTGGCCGTGGTTGGGGAGTCCGGTTGCGGCAAGTCCACACTCGCACGGCTTGTGACTATGATCGAGCCACCAACCAGTGGAACGCTGGAAATATCTGGCGAGAACGTCGACAAAGCCAAAGAAAGCGCAGCCGCTCAAGCAAAGTTGCGCCAATCAATCCAAATCGTTTTTCAGGACCCGTACGGTTCGCTAAACCCAAGACACAAAATTGGTGCCATTTTGGAAGAGCCACTTCTGATAAACCGGAAAGATGTCAGCGCCGCCGAACGGTGTGAAAAAGCACGTAAAATGCTGGAGCTTGTGGGCCTTCGCCCAGAGCATTACGAGCGTTACCCACATATGTTCTCAGGCGGTCAACGTCAACGCATTGCCATCGGTCGCGCTCTTATGCTTGAACCAGAGATACTCGTTCTTGACGAGCCCGTGTCAGCTTTGGACCTTTCAATTCAAAGTCAGGTGTTGAACCTGCTGGTGGATTTGCAAGACAAACTGGATTTGGCATATTTGTTCATTTCTCACGATCTTTCCGTTGTTAAGCATATGGCAGACGAGATTATGGTCATGTACTTAGGGCGCGCTGTAGAATTCGGCACCAAAGAACAGGTTTTTGAAAACCCGCGACACCCATACACCAAGGCGCTGTTGTCCGCGACGCCACAAGCCAAGCCGAAATCAGTTGCTGGGGAAGATGGAAGGGAGCGTATT
>JBMYWL010000053.1:0-9529 GCA_049607365.1 Alphaproteobacteria bacterium
TTGGCTTTCAATACCTTTTGCGGCGTCAAGAACCATCACAGCTGAATCAACAGCCGTTAACGTCCTGTAGGTATCTTCGGAAAAGTCGCCGTGACCGGGCGTATCAAGCAGGTTGAAGGTATTATCTTCAAATTCGTATGTCATGACCGAGGTGCCGACAGAAATGCCACGCTCGCGCTCAACCTTCATCCAGTCAGATGTGGCACGTCGTGCATCACCCTTGGCCTTAACAGCGCCCGCCATCTGAATAGCACCGCCGAAAAGCAACAGTTTTTCTGTAAGGGTTGTTTTACCAGCATCGGGGTGAGAAATAATCGCGAAGGTACGGCGTTTCTCAACAGCTTTTTCGATGAGTTTGGAAGACATAAAGACGCTCAGTTTTCAATTCATTGCATGTGATGCAAATTCAAATTTTTCTGAGCGCCTTATAACAGTTAGCTCAAGTCGGTCTAAAGGGTGAAATGCAAAACCCAGCTGACCAACGATAATTAGTTACAGCTATAGGTTAATACTTGCTGACCAGAAGTGCTGGTGTTCATGATCGGCGAACCAGGCTCTGAACCGAATTGTGAACAATGTGCTTGCGCTTTTGTTGCGGCAGTAGTGAACGAGTCATCGCCAGTAACCGGAATTGACAGGTTTGACCTTTGACCCGTGTTTGTGACGCCAGAATTTCCAGCAGATTTGCTGATGTTCGACACAGAAACCGCACCGCTTGTTATCACACGGTTTGGTGCGACTTCGTTTGAGCTCAAGAAATTCTCATCAACCATCGGGATTGCATCATTTGAATTTACAGACGTATTTGCACTTACCTGTGAAGTCGAAGGCGTTGGCGTAGGTAGGGCTGCAATTTCAATTGATGGTTCCATTGGCATTGCGGGCGCAGTAATCTGATTAACGCGCGGTTCAACAGAAACCATTGACGGTGCTGGTGCTGGTGCTGAATATGGTTCAGGTGTTGGATACGCCTTGTTGCTTGAACTGCATGCGCTCAACACAAGACCCGTTGAAAGAACCGAAATAAGACCGATGGTCGAAAGAGATTTCATGTAGTTGCCCCTTGAAACTTTTACTGCGTACCCTGATTGGTACCGAATTCAAGGGAAAGCTATGACTCCTACGACTCCAAAGCAAACCGACCTTATCTGGAGTCCATTGATGGTAAGACGCTTAAAACAGCCCACTAAACTTGGTTTTTTAACCTAAGATTTTAGATATTTTTGTATAGAATCGGAATGAGAATCCAAGTTCTGCTCAATAGTCATCTCCCGCATACAGGTTTGGTTTATCCGCTGCATCTGGGTTTCCAATAAAAGCGGCCCAGTCACGGCCGGGACGCCAAATACCATCCATCAGCGCGAATGCATCGGACTCTGAATAGGCATCCAGAACGCCATTTTCTGCACCCAATCCGGCTTTGGCATAACGGTAGAAAAATGCACTCACACGTGCGTTGTAAATACAATGCACATGGATTTTTTCACCTCTCAATTTGTCAAGCACAGCGCAGAATTGATCGAAGTCAGAATCTGTCGGGTTTTCGAATTCAACCGGAATATAGATGTATTCCATGCCGAGACCTGCCACCGTGCCCGCTTCATCTTCCAAAGCGCCTTTGTTGTGGTGAGGGCCGAGATTGATGACATGTGAAACACCTTGATCACTTAGCGCAGCAAGTTGACGTTCGGTTGGTTGACCTGACAAGCTAACTCGGTCATTAAGACTTCGCCAATTCAAGATATGGGTCACCACAAGCTTTGATTTCTCCAAAAATTCAGAGTGCTCTTTTGTAAAACGAGTGGTTGATGCCGGATTACCCACCAAGTGATTTGCAGGTCGAACTGGGCGTTCAACCAGATTACCACCGCAATTCGGGCAAATATTGCTGAACAACTCGGTCGCACAGGCGGTGCAAAAAGTGCATTCAAAGGTACACATTCTGGCGTCTGTTGCTTCAGGCGGTAAATCCTTGTCGCAACACTCACAATTAGGTTTAAGTTTTAACATACGACCAACTTTCCATATCTGTTTCTTATCGCTAGATTAGCATCAATTTTTCTGGCACATATGTCTATATGACCTCATTATCTGCCAAACCCTCTCCGAACAAACCTAACCCCAAACTGGTCTTGTTCATTGTGTACCCTAATATCGTGTTGCTGGACTTGGTTGGGCCACTTCAGGTTTTCAGTCACGCGATGCACCCGGAATCCGCGTCAAATGGCTACGTTTGCGCCGTTGCATCTTCATCTGGTTTTCAAATAAACACAAACACGGTGGTGTCGATACCAAGTCAGCCGTTAGAACACTTTGAAGATCAAGACATTCACACGCTTGTTATTGTTGGGGGGGATGGCGCTGACATAGCCATGTTGGATCTGAATTTCCTTGAGACAATCAAACGTTTCTCCAAGCGATCGTTCAGAATATGCTCTGTGTGTTCAGGCGCTTTAATCTTGGCCGCGGCAGGTATTTTGGACAATCGACGCGCCGTCACCCATTGGAGTGACTGTAAGAAACTTGAAGATGAATTCCCAAGCGTTACTGTTGATCCTGACCCAATTTACATAAAGGATGGAAACGTTTGGACGTCCGCTGGCATTACCGCTGGCATTGACATGGCATTGGCAATTGTTGCTGAAGATTTGGGTCGACCAGCGTCTCTCGAGGTTGCCCGCTCAATGGTCACAAGCATGGCAAGGTCTGGTGGACAATCGCAATTCAGTCCAATTTTGAACAGGCAAATATTAAATGCCAAAGGCCGATTTGAGCCGCTTCACGACTGGATTGCCCAAAACTTGCAGGAAGATTTGGGTGTTGAAACTTTGGCTGAAAAAATGAATATGAGCCCACGTACTTTCCATCGTGCATATTCAAAAGAAATTGGCACAACACCCGCCAAAACGGTTGAGGCAATGCGAACGGAAGCTGCTCGTTCCCTTATTGAAGCTACAAATTTCAGCATGAAAAAAATTGCGAACGATTGTGGTTTCAATGATGAAGAACGCATGCGCCGTGCCTTCACCCGCTTGCTAAAAGTGTCACCATCAGCTTATCGTGACAGCTTCAACCAAACATAAACTTGAACTAAATGATCATCGCCACGTACGAACCAAACAATAGTCCGACCAGAATACGTTGATACAGGCGTTTGAATTTTACCCACAGATAGATGCTAACCCCCGCGATAAACGCGAGCTCGATATTAGATGCCCAAGTACCATAATGTCGAGGGTCCCAGTACGACACGGGAGATTCATATATCCAATTGGTTAAAGGCCAAAAGTGTGGATGGCCGTCGTCATGATGCAACGGCAAATCAAACAAAGCGTGCAGAAGCGCGCCAAGACCAAGTGCAAATGAAAACGACAAGGCCCAAAGCCAGCCGACAAGCCTAGAAAGCATAAACGCCACCAAGGCAATAACTGCAAACACAGGGGCCGAATTGTTAATAGCGAAAACTTCCTGCCAAGCGTCCGAAAAATACAATTCGTTAAAAATTTTTGCGTCAGAATTCCCGCGTAAACGCTCTACGCCATACATGTAGAGCATGGTCAGATCTGGCAATAAGCCACCTGAAACCGCACCAAGACATCTGGCATTGCTGTTCGGTTTTCCAAACAGTGCCATTGCCAACAAAGCGTGCGATTGGGTCATCATAAGGTTTTAGCTTTCTGACAGTTCTTCAAGCTCCAGCCACTCCATTTCCATCTCTTCAACGTTTTCCTGAAGCGCTGCAAGGTCTGTTGAAAGCTTGGTGAATTTCGCACCGTCTTTTGTGTATAAATCCGGGTCAGCCAATTCCTCTTGTAACTTTTCGATCTTGGTTTCAGCTTTTGAAATGTCATTCGGCAATGACTTCAGCTTCAATTGCTGGGCGTAAGTCATTTTTTTGCCAGCTGCCTGTTTCTTTTCCGGTTGCTTCACCTCAGGTTTCTTACCTGACAACATTTTGCTGTCAGTTGGGGAAGCGTCCAGCCCCGATAAGCCACGTTGGTCAAGTGCATCCGAATATCCACCTGCATACTCGATTATTTTTCCATTGCCTTCAAACCACAAAGTCGAGAGCACGACACGGTCCAAAAAGTCACGATCGTGACTGACCAACAGCAGCGTGCCTTGATAATCGCTCAGCAACTCTTGCAACAAATCCAGCGTGTCCATGTCCAAGTCGTTGGTTGGTTCGTCGAGCACAAGAAAATTGGTTGCTGAAGCCAATGACTTCGCCAGCAACAGACGGTTACGCTCACCACCAGACAGGGAGCCCACGGGTTGACGTGCTTGCTTGGCGTCAAACAGAAAATCCCGAAGATATGACACGACGTGACGCGGTTCCCCCCGAACCATAATCTGGTCGCCACCAACATCTGCCAAGGTTTCCCAAAGTGTTGCTTCAGGGTCCAAGCTTGAACGTGTTTGGTCAAGGTAGGTTATTTCCAGATTTGTGCCCCGTTTAATGGTGCCGCTGTCTGGCCTAATTTCATCCATCAACAACTTGATCAGGGTTGACTTACCAACACCGTTGGGGCCAACCAAACCGATTTTGTCACCACGCGCAATTTTCAGCGAAAACTTGTCGATCAAAGGTCCTTTGGCAAAGTCTTTACTGATCGCGTAAGTTTCCAAGACACGTTTACCAGCGGTCGACCCAACATCAATTTCAAGTGAAGCTTTGCCTTTACGCGCGATTTGGCTGGAGCGTTGATCGCGCAAATCATCAAGCCTGCGCATGCGGCCCATATTACGTTTACGTCTAGCGCTGATGCCTTGACGTGACCATTGGGTTTCCTCTGCGATTAATTTGTCGAGCTTGTGTTGTTCAGTCGTTTCCTGCTCCAGAATTTTCAACGACCAATCGTCAAAACTACCATAGCCCTTGTTCATGGTCATGACTTTGCCGCGGTCCAACCAAAACGTTTTGTTGGATAAGGATTTCAGGAATTGGCGGTCGTGACTGATCAAGATAATCGCGCCACGAAATGCCTTCAACTCGTCTTCCAGCCAAGCGATGGCGCCAATATCCAAGTGGTTGGTTGGCTCATCCAACAATAAGACATCGGGATTGGAGGCTAAGGCTTTTGCCAAGGCCACTCGACGGTTTTGACCGCCAGACAAACTTGCTGGATTAGCGTTAGCATCCACTTGCAGGGCTTCAAGCATCAAACCTGCACGGTAGCCTTCAACAACCATTTCCTCTTCGGCAATGCCAGATTGGGCTGCCGCCAACGCCGTTTCATATTCCGAAAAGTCGGGTTCTTGCGCCAAATAAGCCATGCTTATGCCAGGCTGTATCCAATACGTGCCACCATCTGCCTGATGAACGCCCGCTATAAGCTTCATTAACGTGGATTTACCCGTACCGTTGCGACCAACTAAACAAATTCTGTCACGTGTATGAATTGCGAGATCCACACCTTGGAACAAATCATTGCCGCCAAAGGTTAGACGAATATCTTTCAAGTTAACTATTGGTGGCGCCATGTTTTTCTTCAGTCGTTATTTGCCGCAGACGTTTGTGGAGCCTGTGCCCTAACCTGCGTTGTCAATATAAGTAACAGCACCATCAATACCACGATTGAACACAAGGCAAACCTTAAGCTCGACGCTTCTGCAATGAAACCAATGAGTGGTGCGCCCATAACAAACCCGCCGTAACCAATCGCCGTGACCAAAGCCAGTCCAACCCCGGGTGGCCGGGTGGTGTCACGTGCACCAATGCCATACACCAGGGGCGCAATTATCGAGATACCCAACCCCGCGAATGCATAACCAACAAACGCAGCCCATGCCGTGTCCATAGTTAGCATGAAACCGTAACCAGCGATTACACTGGAAGCACACACAAACAGCAACGGCTTAGTTGGGTAGGTTTTAATTATGCCATCGCCCGCGAAGCGCCCAACGACCATCATGCTTGTAAAAGCGATGAAACCCATAACCGACAAAGCCGACCCATCTGGCAAGCGCTCACGTAAAAACAAAGCCGACCATTCCATGGACACGGCTTCTGCCATTGCCGCACACAAACCGATGACACCTAAAACCAGTAAATACGTTGATGGCATCACCCAACCACGCTTTGACGTTGGCGGTAATAGCTGTGGCTCAGTTTTCACCAGCCAATTGCGGGTCATAACAACTGCAGCAACAGAAAGGGCGGACACGATGGCAAAATGCGGTAGTAAGCCAACTTGAAAGTAAGAAAAACCCCAACACATTAAACCACCAAGCAAACTGCCAACGCTCCATAATCCGTGCATTTTTGACATCAACGCCTGATTGCGCAGTTTTTCGACCTCAATAACCTGCATGTTCATGGCGATGTCCATTAAGCCATTTGCCCACCCGAGAAACAGCAGCAAGAATGCAAAGGAGTACAAGTTCCAAGACAAAGCGATCGGAACAATGGCCACGAGAAAAAATATCGCGGATAAGGTAGATACAAACGTACTGGTATACCGACGGATAATTTTCGCAGCAAAAAAGAACATGCTAATTGACCCAAAGGCAATGCACAGCAAAGCTAATCCCAGTTCTGCTTCACTAAGACCAAGCTGATCTTTGAAAACTGGAATTCTTGGCAACACATTCCCGAATATCATTCCATTGGTGACAAACAAGGTTGCAACTGCGATTTGGGCTCTTGAAGATTTCGAAATTTGCAGCATAAGCCAAAGATGCATGTTTCTTTGTTGGGAATGAAGTATTTTTGGAACCAAATTATGCAGTCGCATTTTGCTGTATATAAGTAAATATTTTAATTCTTATTGTGAAACTCAAGGCCAACCAAAATCTAATCTGACTTCTCACCTACTGGCACAAAATGTCAGCAGCACGGGGCATAATAGTCTCAATCTACTAATTCACAAAACGTCGAAAGGCTAACCCCATGACCAAATCATTTCGTGAACTTCATTGCCAGGGAAAACCCTTCATTTTAGCAAACGCATGGGACAAAGGTTCGGCGTGCCTGTTTGCGGGTTTAGGCGCAGAAGCATTGGGAACATCTTCTGGTGCGCACGCCTTTTCAATGGGACGTTCAGACTTAGGAAACATCACAAGGGACGAAGCACTTTCTCACGCTCAAGACATAATTTCTGCAACGACGTTGCCAGTTTCAGGAGATTTCGAAAATGGTTTTGGCGATACGCCGGACGTTATGGAAGAAACCGTTAAGCTTTCAGCCGAAATTGGCCTTTCCGGCATTTCAATTGAGGACATCTCTTATCCCGACAATCAAGCGTATGAATTTGACTTGGCTGTAGAACGCATTCACGCAGCAAGCAGCAAAGCAAAAAGTATCTCCAAAGACTTTGTGCTGGTCGCAAGAGCGGATGGTTTCATGCACGAACTTTATGACCTAGATGAATCAATACGTCGAATTCAAGCCTTTGAAGCCGCTGGTGCCGATTGTGTATACGTACCTTTCATCAGTGACTTGGAAGCTGTAACCCGCGTTTGTAACAGTGTTTCTGTACCGGTAAATGTGGGTATTGAAACAATCAAAACAATATCAATGACACAGCTGGCCGATGCAAATGTTGCGCGAGTTTCATTGGGAATGGCAATGGCCATTGCCACTTTCACAACCATTCACAAAATTTCTAGTGACATGTTTGATCGTGGTGACTTTTCAAAATTCTGCGATAGTCATTCATACGAATTGTTGGACGATTGCATCTCCAAAGGCCGCGCTTCATGAGGCATATTCGCGGGGTGAAGCGTTTCTCCGAACTCTAAACTTCATCACGCCCGTGTGACCTTTGCTGCAAAACAGCCAGGTTTTGCGTTGTGCAAGTGGATGTAGGATATATGGCCTATTTCGAATATTGCATCAATGGTTTCACCCAAAACTGTCCCTTCAACCACATCGGCTTCAACCATAAAGTGCTGTTCGTCAAAGGCCCTGACCGAGATCAGGCGGGATGATAAAACTTGCGGCACTTCGTTAACTGCAGGTGTGTATTGTTTGGCACCTTTGCGCACAAAAATCGCATGAGATGATTGATAAGGAGAGATTTCAGGCAAATGCTTATAGTTAACAAGCAAAACTGTCTCACCAACCTTCGCATCTTCCAAGCTTACGCGGCAAGGTGTTCCCGGGTTCTCTTGGACAATTTCCAAACACGCATTTCGTTCGAGAAGTTGCTGCGTATCAAGTGTGAAATAGCCTGCGAAGGATGAATATGGCAATGGGTGGATTTGAAAAGACATCAAGTTCTCCTGTGAATCATATGTTGTACACAACATAAGCCTGTTGGCCGCGAGTGCCTAAAGCAACAGGAATATGATGTCCGTTTTTAGCGATCACAATCGCTAACCGCATGTTCTTCTCAGCCCATTGTGAAATCATTTTTTCACGATACGATTGACGGCTCCCTATGCCTTGGTTAAGTTCCCCTTCAAACATCTTTCATGTCTGAGTCGCGGTTTGCACATAGATAAATTTTTATAGGTTTTTATTTTGACACGTATCCCCAAGCAGCTTGAGTTCGTCGTCGATAGCATTGTTAACGTTTTCGGTGTTTTCGCATCAACGATCGCCATGACCGTTTTGATTGTGTTGGCAATCCAATTTAGCAGCGTCGACATGACAATTGCAGTTGTTTTGTACGCCGTCATGGTGGTGCTAAGTTTTGCCCTGTCTGCGATTTATAACCTGTGGCCTATGACAGAATTAAAAAGTCACCTGCGGAAACTTGACCACGCTGCAATCCACTTGAAAATCGCCGGGACTTACACGCCAATTATTATGCTGATTGGGTCTGTTTTCAGCTACGTGGTGTTGGGTTTGGTTTGGGCCGCTGCAATCATCGGGTTAATATTAAAGTTAACATTGAAGCATTGGCCTGACAGTTGGTCTGTTGGTGTCTTTTTGGTTCAAGGTTGGGCTGCAGCGTTTTTGGTTTGGCCCATGTTTGAAACCCTACAATCCACCGAGTTCTATTTGATTATTGCGGGTGGATTGGTTTACAGCACAGGTGTCATTTTTCATGTTCGCGAAGACTGGATGTTCCACAAAGCACTTTGGCACACGTTTGTCTTAACCGGGTCCAGCTTGTTCTTCTTGTCAGTCACAATGATCGCTTTGTAGATAGGACTTCTACAAATAGTTTGCGCTCATTTTCAAACTTCCAAGCTGGACGCTGGACAAAATCCAGCAGTCGTAGAAGTCGAACCGTCCCAATCAATTAATGTCTCAACGCTTACGCTTAACCGGACCAACAACCTTCTCAAGCGGGTTGTAAGCCGCTTCTTTGGTACGGCGTTGCTCGTTCTTGCCAGCACGTTTGCCGCGTTGACGTTTGGGCTCGGGTTCCACAGCCAGTGATGCACCTGCGCCGCCAAGTGCCAAATCCGCAGCTTCAAGGCGTTTGATTTCATCCCTAAGGCGTCCAGCCTCTTCAAATTCAAGGTTAGATGCCGCATCCAGCATGCGTGCTTGCAGGTCAGCCAAGGTGGTTTTCAGGTCTTTTCCAACCAATTGGCCCATTTCTTCATCGCCAGTGCCAACAGTGACCCTGTC